>JANWLI010000167.1 GCA_025450975.1 Candidatus Kapaibacterium sp.
GAGATCCAGCGCAACCGCATGATGCAGGAGCGGCCGCACGAAGAGCACGTCAAGCAAAAAGATTTTTACATCTCTCCGCGTACGCAGGCGAAGGCGCTCGATCTCGTGCGTGCGCTGGCATTCCTGAAAGGCCGCACGGCTGCAGATCGGACAGATGTTGCGCGTTTGCACTATCTCTTGTGCACCGCCGGTATTCCGAGTGAGCGGGCGCTATTTACGAAATCGTACGAGCAGTTGATCCATCTCTATGGCGCCTCGGGAGGGTTCGATCAACTTGGGCAGCTCCTGACGCTTGAGGAGATCCTGCTGCGCTTCCGCAAGGACCCATCGCTGCTGCACAAGCCGATCTCCGAGCTTGAAGGCATTGCCGTCAAGCGCTCGCTCGTTGCCTGGGCGCGGGAGAAATTTGCCGGCGTTGACGAGGACATCTCACAGAAGAAACGCCTGACCGAGGGCTTCTTAGAGCAGATACAACCGGTAACCGAAGACATCAAACAACTTAAGACGCACCTCGAAAAAGAGATCCGCATTATTTTCTCGAACGAGGAAAAGCACTTCGAATAGCTTCCGAAGCACTTCCTGCGTATTTTTGCATCTTCGGTAATGATATTCGGCATGACGCGACTTGTTTTTCTCCTGTGTACATTTGTTTGCCTGCAAAGCATTTACGGAGGTACATACGTTTTTTCGACCACTGCCGGCACGATCAGCGAACTAACCATTCCCTGGACGCGCCAGGGTGACACGCTTCGCCTAAAGGTCACTCTTAAGAATACGTCGGCGAGCGCTCACTCGGTTAAGTTGTCGCTGAATCAACTGCCGGGTAATCTCACCAAAAATGGCAGCCCGCTCTTTTTTGATGTTGGCGGCGTGTTGCGCGATTCGATCCGTCTCGAACTAGGTGCCGGAGCTAGTCAGGAATTTACGATCATCGATGTTCCTGCGAAGTTCGTGGCCGGACGTCACCAACGCTTCATTAATGTCTACGAAGACTACAGCTTTCAGGCGATAGAAGCGCTTCCGATCGAAGTGTCCTCGGCGCTAACATTACGCAAGCGCGGATTTTTGGAAGATGTGCTCGTTGAACTCAGAGGCTTAAAGCCAGGAGTTGTCGAATATTTCCCTGTATACTTTCACAATGACTCAGCCGGCACGCAGGTCTTGACTGAGTTTGTGAGCACGACGCTGCCGCCGTGGATCACGATCCAGAATAAGTATTCGTATCCACTCGTTGTCGTGCAGAATGAAGTAGTGAACTTCGGGAATATCGTTGTTACCGTCCCGGATCCGAATATGGAGAAGCTCGAAGGCCCGGCGTACATGATCTATATGAACGGCTCGGATACAAGCAGGACGGGCATCAGTCTCTATATTACTTCTGTTGCTGATACGGCACTTCTGAAGCCGTGCATCGAATTCTCGCTCGATGGGGAATTTGCGCCCACAGAGATCGGGCAGACGACGCAGCAAACGCTTCGTATTACGAGCAACCGTCATCACCCACTGCGCATTTCACAGCCCAAACTGAGTTGGGGCGATGTTGAAGGGTTTACATTTGAAGCTGCGACGTTTCCGGTTGAATTGCCTGCATTTGCAGAACTTGCATTTCCCGTGACGTTTGCCCCGACGACTGTTGTACCGTTTGTGAAATATCGTTACGCTGCGAGTTTTACTGCGCATGCCGAATCGGATTCCACCTCGTGCGATCCTTCGATCACCCTCGCCGGCGTCGTGAAGATCGACGGTGCCGTCGGTCGAGGCGGAGGACAGGATGTGCACTTGCTTATTAGCTCTAATCCGATGTCGGGTCACGGGACGATCAGTATCGAAGGGTTGAGTGATGCAGTGATCGAGATCAGCGATATGCTTGGCAACTCGCGTGCGAAGCGTCTGGGTTCAGATATGGAAGTGGCCGGATTGTCAGCGGGCGCGTACATTGTACGAGTATCGGGTAGAGATGTGAGTGGCTGGCCGGCGGTAGTCTCGAGATTACTGATCATTCAATAGCTCTGTGATTTAGCAGGGTGGAAACACAAGAACTGTATCTGCTCTGGGGAGGGATTGGCGCACTAGTCATCGCCTTTCTTGGCTTTCGATTTAATGCGTTAACTACGAGCGGTGCGATCGCAGCCTTTGTTGTCGGCACGATCATCTTCGGCTTTGGCGGGTATGTTGGCGCAGCAGTTCTCCTCTACTTTTTCATCTCCGGTTCGGTTCTTTCACGGCTTCCAGGCAAACTACAAACTGACGAAAAGCAAGCGCGCAACTGGGTTCAGGTTATTGCTAATGGCGGGCCGGCTGCACTTGCCGTGATCCTCGTTCATACCTATCCGTCCTATCGCGAGACCGGCACGCTGTTCTTCCTCGGGACGCTCGCAGCTGCAACGGCCGATACGTGGGCCACGGAGATCGGCACACGCTGGGGGAAGCAGGCATATCATATCCTGACATTCCGTCCCGTTGCCTCAGGACTATCCGGTGGTGTCTCCCTTATCGGCACATTGGCCTCTATCCTTGGCTCGCTCTCGCTTGCGATGCTCGCCTACGCCCTCTTACCCGGCGATGATTTTCTCTGTGGATTATTCCTCGTGCCGATTGTTCCAGTAGTGGCAGCGGCCGGTGTGATCGGCTCGATCCTCGACAGCATCATCGGCGCCACGCTGCAGGTGAAGTATCATACGACCGATGGCAGGATCGTCGAGCGGCCCGAAACGGGCGCCGAACGGATCAAGGGTCTGAGGTTCGTTACGAACGATGTCACCAATCTTCTCTCGACAATATGGGCCGGATGTATTGCAGTTGGCTTAACAACGCTCTAAACACATGAGACTCTACTTTATCGGTATTTGCGGGACGGCAATGGGAAACGCAGCACTCCTCATGCGTGACCTTGCTTTCAAGATCGAAGGTTCGGATGACAATGTCTATCCGCCCATGTCCGACCTGCTGGCAGCCAGCGGGATCACCGTGCGATCAGGTTACGATCCTGCGCACCTTGAATTGCGTCCCGAGCTTGTCGTGATCGGGAACGCCATGAGCCGCGGCAATCCGGAAGTAGAGTTCGTGCTCACCAATCGAATCCCATTTGTCTCGCTTCCTGAATTGCTCAAGGAGCATGTGATCCAGGGGAAAGAGTCGATCGTTGTTACCGGCACGCACGGGAAGACGACGACGACGTCGCTGATGGCCTGGACGTTTGAGTGCGGCGAGAAGAAGCCGACATTTCTGATCGGCGGTGTGCCGGAGAATTTTGGCAAAGGCTATCAGTCAAAGCCGGAGAGTCCGTTCGTCATCCTTGAAGGTGATGAGTATGACTCGGCCTTCTTCGATAAGCGCTCGAAGTTTCTCCACTATCTGCCGACGACGCTTATCATCAATAACATCGAGTTCGATCATGCCGATATCTTCTCTTCACTCGATGAGATCAAGGTGGCATTCCGCCGGGCAACCTTGCTGGTGCCGAAAAATGGCGTGATCATCGCCAATGGCGATGACGAGAATGTCAGGGAAGTGATCGTCACGGCTCCGGCACCGGTGGAGACCTTCGGTTTGCGCGAGGATAATACCTGGCGGGCAGATAATATTGTGCATAGGGAAATGACGGTCTCCTTCGATGTGATCGTCAAAGGTACGTGTGAAGCCCGGCTTGAGCTTGCGCTGGCAGGGGAGTTTAATGTACTCAATGCTCTGGCAGTCATAGCAACTGCGCGACGGTTCAACATTCCGTATGAGTGTATTGCCGACGCATTCAAGTCATTTACGAACGTCAAGCGCCGCTTTGAGCTGAAGGGTGAGTTTACCGGCGTTCGTGTGTATGACGATTTCGCGCACCATCCGACGGCGATCAAGCATACGCTCCATGCGCTGCGGACGAAATTTCCTCTCGAGCGCATCATTGCGATCTTCGAGCCGCGTTCGAATACCACACGTCGTAATATCTTCCAGAAAGAGTTGGCGGAGTGCTTCATGGAAGCCGATGTCGTGTTTATATCACAGATCGCACGCGAGCACCTGCTTGCACCGGAAGACCGTCTCGACCCGGAGAAGGTGATCGCTGATCTAAAGGCGACGGGGAAAGATGCCTACTACCTTGCCAACTCCGAGGCGATCACGGAGAAAGTTGCTGAGATGACGAAGCCCGGAGATGTGATCATGGTCATGTCGAACGGAGCGTTCGGCGGCATTCACGATATGATCAAACAGAAACTTGAGGGCCAGTCTGCGGTTAAGAGTTAAGGGCTGCGAGCACGTCTTTCGGTGTTGTGTCCTTCATGCAGCGGAAGTGTCCTTTCGGGCAGTTGCCCAGTCCGATGGTCGTGCAGGGGCGGCAATCAAGCCCATCAACTTGTAGAATATGCACATTCTCATTGCGCGGCATAAAGCCGAATTCCCGGACGGTTGGCCCGTAGATGGCTGTCGTGGGGATTCCTGTCGCAGCAGCGATATGCATCAGGCCCGAATCGTTGCCGATAAACAAGGCACAGGCAGCGAGCGCATCGGGGAGTTCGTGAAGTTCGTATTTGCCACACTCGTTGATCGTATGCGGAACAGCAGCTGCGATCTCATCGCCAAGAGCCGCTTCGTCTTTACTTCCGAAGATCACGATCTTGTAGCCGCGCTTCGATAGCTCCTGACCGAGTTGAATATAGTTTTCCGCGGGCCAGCGCTTATTCCAGTGCTTGGCGCCCGGCGCGAAGGCGATCGTCCCACCCCTATGCACATGTGTTGTAATGTGCGCGCCTCTGCCAGAATCTGTGATACCTAAACTTTCGGCAACTTCGAAGTACCGGCCGACAATATCGGGCTCATTCCGAAGCTGATTCATTTTGAATTTGACCAGCAGCCAGCGCTTTAGCGTACGCTTGTTGACGACGTGTACCGACGGCGCAAGGTCTTTCCGCAGCTTGTTCGAGCGGATGTTATTGTGCAGGTCAAGGACATGATCGTAATGCTTTGCCCGGAGTTCGCGGTGCAGATGCTCTGATATCCGGCGGGTCTTCGTATCCAGGCTATGCACGGTCGATATGAGGCCTAACTTCTCGATAAATGGCGCGTACTCTGCTTTTGTGAGGAAATCGATGGTAGCGTCGGGATACTTTGTCCGCAGCGCTTCGAGAAGCGGGATCGTGAGGACGATGTCGCCCAGCGAAGAAAACCGAATTACGAGGATGCGAAGGTGCACGATTAAAAATACATAAACGTTTATCTACCTATGCAGAAGGTCAAAACACTAGGCGAGCTAAAGTCGACAGGGTACGAACTACTTCCGGTAAAGGAAGAGTTGCGCCGCAACCTGATAAAAAAGCTCAAGGCGAAAGAAGAGCTGTTTCCGGGTATTGTTGGCTATGATGAAACGGTCATTCCGCAGATCACCAATGCCATCCTTGCCAAGCACGATATTATCCTCCTCGGCCTTCGCGGACAGGCGAAGACGCGGCTTGCCCGGTCCCTTGTCAAACTGCTTGACGAGTGGACGCCGGTGATCGCAGGTACCGAAGTTTGCGATAATCCATATGCGCCGATCTCCTACTATGGCGTGACGAAAGTTGCCGAGCTGGGCGATGCGACGCCCATCGAATGGGTGCACCGCTCCGAACGCTACGGCGAAAAGCTTGCAACGCCCGATGTAACGATCGCCGACCTTATCGGCGATATCGACCCGCTCAAGGCTGCTCATGAGCGCCTGCATTACTCGCATGAGGGCGCAATCCACTTTGGTATTGTGCCTCGGACGAACCGAGGCATCTTTACGATCAACGAGTTGCCCGACTTGCAGCCTCGCATTCAGGTCGGACTCTTCAATATACTCGAAGAGCGGGACATTCAGATCCGCGGCTTCAAACTCCGGATTCCGCTCGATATCATGATGGTCTTCACGGCAAATCCGGAAGACTATACGAATCGTGGCAGCATCATCACGCCGCTCAAAGACCGTATCGCATCGCAGATCATCACGCATTATCCGCATGATATCGACGATGCCATCGCCATCACCGATCAGGAAGCCTGGACGAAGCGCTACGGCGAAGAGGGGCTCGTCATTCCGTACTATTTCAAGGAGATCATTGAGCGCATTGCGTTTGAAGCGCGCGAGTCGGATTTTGTCGATCAGAAATCGGGTGTTTCGGCACGTCTGGCGATCGGGGCTATGGAGACGCTTGTCTCGAATGCCGAGCGCAGGTCGCTCCTCAATAGCGACGAGGTGATCGTGCCGCGCATCACGGATCTGCCGTTCGTGATCACCGGTATTACCGGCAAGGTCGAGCTAGTGTTCGAAGGGGAGGAAGAGGGAATCTCGAAAGTGGCACAGGCGCTGATGGGGCGTGCGGTGAAGACGATATTCAAGAAGTATTTCCCCGATCCGCTGGCAAAACCGATGCGCCGTAAGGGAGAGGAAGGGAAAGAAGTAAAGACGCCTTATGATGATATCCTGAAGTGGTTTGCTTCTGGCAATACGGTCTCGCTTACAGATACGATGCCCTTCGAATCGTATTTAAAGGAATTGTCTAAGGTACCGAATCTTAAGGAGTTGACGTCTCGCAACATCAATATTCCGGAAGCCGATCGCTTCTCGCTTGCAAGCGCTATGGAGTTTGTGCTTGACGGCTTGCATCAGCATTCCAAGCTTGCAAAGGACGAGCATTTTGGTAAGCCGGGAATAAACTATCGCGATATGGTCGGGTCGATCTTTACAGGCAAGTTCTCAGACGACGATGAGGAGTCGGAAGAGGATAATTACTGAGTCGATCGTATAACAAACTCGACGCGGCGGTTCTTCTGACGGTTCTCGGGAGACGAGTTCGGTACAACAGGCTTTGACTCGCCATAGCCTTTGACCGTGATTCGCTTGGCGGCGATCCCCTTCATGATGAGATAATTCATGACGGCCTGGGCCCTGGTTTCTGAGACCTTTTGGTTCGTCTTCGTATTGCCGAGGTCGTCAGTGTGTCCGCCGATCTCGATCGAGACCTGCTGATTGCTGCGCATGAATCCAACGACTTGATTTAACTCGCCAAGCGACGACGGCCGGGCTTCCGTTTTTCCCGGATCGAAGAGGATATGAAAGCGCATGGTCGCATTCGGAAGCGATTCCGAGGAAGCTGTTGTCGATTTAGCCTTTAAGCTTCCGGGAACAGCTTCGGTCAGCTTCAGTGACTCGACTTCGAATGCCAGTGGTGCATGGGTGACGAAGCCAATGCCTTTGCCGACGACTTTCGGCGCTACAGCTGTCAGGACCAGTGTGTCGTTGATCGTAATGGTGACTTCGTTCTTTTTCTTTTCGAAGACGATGTTGTTAAACTCGCCGACTGCCTTGATCGCCTTCACCTGGAGCATATCGCGCCAGTCGACCCATTTACCGTTGAGCGCACTGGCGAGTTTTACCTGTTTCCAGGACGAGATCATGAAGCAGGCGTAATTTTTAGCGTCGGTATATCCGTAGGCGATGCCAAAGCCATTGTAGATATCGCCTGCGATCTGGCGGATACGGGCTTCAATGCGATAATCGTTAGAATCGTTAAAGTCGCTGGGCGCGACCCAGAGCCAGCCACGCGTGGAAGTCTGGCCTTTTGCCAGACGCAAAAGATTTCCGGCCTGCGCGCAGAAGAGCGTATCGGATTCGATATGGGGGAACATGGACCAGCCTTTTGCACCGCCAGCCTCGAAAACGACGTGTTCCTGGGCAGATACAGTAACGGCAAGGAAGAGGGCACAGACGACAACCAACAACTTCATCGGCCCTAAAAACACCAAATTGGGGTTATACGTCACACGATTTTTAGCGTACAATAACTGGTGCAAAAAGGACTGATCCTCTTCGATGGGTACTGCAATTTCTGCAGCCGCTCGGTCAATTTTATTCTGGACCAGGATAAAGCAGGGTATTTTCAGTTTACTTCGCTACAATCCGACGCCGGGCAGGCATTTCTTAAGAGCCACGGACTTAAGCTGGATGACTTCGATTCGTTCGTCGTCTACGACAGTGGTAAGGTCTATACGCATTCGAGTGCGGCGCTACAAATTGCCCACAGACTTCGCGGCGCCTGGAAAGCACTCTACGTATTTAAGATCGTCCCTCGTCCCATCAGAGATTTTTTCTACGCGCTGTTCGCGAAGAACAGATATCGGCTGTTTGGCAAGCGGGAGCAGTGTCGTGTTCCTACTGCAGAAGAGCGATCCAGGTTTATCTAGTAAAGCTTACGTTTTTTATTAGATTTGTAGCCTCAATGAAGATCATTAAACCACCAGCTCTTAAGCTCGGAGATACGATCGGCGTCATAGCGCCGTCGACGCCGGCGCACGTCCTGTTTCGCGAGAAGCATCTGCACGGCATTCGTGTCCTTGAGAGCATGGGCTTCAAAGTCAAAGAAGGGAAATTGACGGCGAGGGCAACGTCTCAGGGATATCGTACCGGTACCCCGCAGGAGCGAGCGGACGAATTTATGGACCTGATCTACGATGAGACGGTCTCCTGCATCATCACCACGATCGGCGGCATGAACTCATCGAGCATGATCCCGTACCTCGATTTCGATGCGATCCGGAAGCATCCAAAGATCTTCTGCGGTTATAGCGACATTACCTCTCTTCATATGTCGATACTTCACTATGCGGGCGTATCGACGTTTTATGGACCAGCTGTGATGGCGTCGTTTGGGGAATATCCGAGCGTGGTTGAAGGGACGAAGGAGTCATTCCTCGCGGCAGTCTCAGCAGATACGAAGTATCCCAGAGAGCTTAAGCCATTTCCGGAGTGGAGTAACCATTTCCGCGATGCAAAAACTGACGCATGGAAAACGGAAGCACGGCAGTATCATAAGAACGAAGGATGGCGCGTACTTACCGAAGGTGAGACGGAGGCTCCGATCATTGTGGTAAATCTGTCGACGGTCCTCGCAGCTGCGGGGACACCATACTTTCCGGATCTACAGGGTAAGGTATTACTCCTCGAGTCGATGAGTGCGCCCTTTTCAGTCGAAGAGCGGGATTTTCGGCAATTGCAACTGATAGGAGTATTCGACAAGATTGCCGGCCTCATTATCGGGAAGCCTGAATTTCTGAATGCGCAGGATGCGCCTTTCACTTATGAAGAGCTGATCATGGAGATCGTCGGTCCGCGGAAGTATCCGATCATTGCGAATTTCGATTGCAGCCATACGGTGCCGATGCATACGATCGCGGAGATGGCAAAGGTGAGGCTGAGGGCCAGCGCAGGTGCGGCGGTCGTGACGGTTCTCGAGCCTATGGTGATTTAGTCGTATTTTTGCAGTCTAATGCTTGAGAATTACATACCGATGGCCCTGATGATGATCGTCGCCCTTGTCTTTGGCGTCATCATGGCGAATATGTCGAAGTGGGTCGGTCCGAAGCGGCCGACGAAGGAGAAGCTCTCGACCTACGAGTCGGGCATGCAGCCGATCGGCACGACGAAAGAGCGCGTCTCGATCAAGTACTACCTTGTGGGGATGCTCTTCATCATTTTCGACATCGAACTCATCTTTCTCTACCCCTGGGCCGTCACCTACGACAAGATCGGAGCCTTTGCCCTTACCCAAATGTTCTTATTTATCGGACTTCTCTTCATTGCCTACATTTACGTAGTCAAAAAAGGCGCATTAGAATGGGACTAGAGCAACAGGTCGAAAACGACGGTTTTTTTACCACGAAGATAGACGCACTCGTTAACTGGGCGCGTAAGAATGCCGTTTGGCCGATGCCGCTTGGCATTTCGTGCTGTGCCATCGAGATGATGGCCTTTGCCGGTCCGCGCTACGATGTTTCCCGTTTTGGGTCCGAAGTATTCCGCTTTTCGCCGCGCCAGTCCGATCTGCTGATCGTTGCCGGTACGGTAACCTACAAGATGGCGAAAGTCGTCAAGAAGATCTACGACCAGATGCCCGAACCGAAGTACGTCATGGCCATGGGTGCCTGTACGTCGAGCGGCGGCATTTATCGTACCTATGCCGTTGTGCAGGGTATCAACCAATTTTTGCCGGTCGATGTCTACGTAGCAGGCTGTCCTCCGCGTCCTGATTCAGTGCTCAAAGGGTTGATGGAGATCCAGTCGATGATCGGCGGCGACAAGCCGTTCGTTCGCGGCACGGTGATCGGTTCGGAGAGCAAGCTCTACGACATCAATATTCCGGAGCATGGGGAGCTGGTCTAGCTGTCTGAACTGGGATTTATGGGATTTTGGTGATTTATGAGATTATACATCCCAGAAATCTTAATAATCCCATAAATCCCAGTTCTGACAACGTTTGCTACTTAGCTTTTCCATGGGCGAGGGTTATCTGGTCGATCACATTTACCATCTCTTTTTTTGCGGCGTCATTCATGCCTCTGATGATGCCTGGCATGTGATTTTTGAAACTTAAATATATCTGCGTTTTGGCATCGTGTCCGGAAATATTACCAAGCTGGCAAAAGGCTTCGGCAAGTTCGAGAATGTTAGCGTCAGTTGGATTGAGTAATGCTGCTTTGTATGCCTGGAGGAAGTTGATATAGTTTTGCGGAATAGACTGCAGCCAGCCGATAAAATCGACCACCGTCATAACGCCATCAAAACTCTCCTTAAGCCTTCGTAAGAAATTAACGCCTTCCGAAGCTTTATCGAGCGGTTCGAGCGCATCGAAGATCTGATCGAACGAATTTTTGAAATTATCCTGAAGCACCTGCCATTCCTGTTCTGTTCGTTGGCGCTCGGCTTCTTCCTGCTTACGTTTTGCTTCATCTTCGCGCTCCTTGCGCAGTTGTTCTTCGCGCTCGCGACGAGTTTTTGCATCTGCTTCTTCGGCGTGAGCGAACTCCTTCTTGAGGTCGTTGAGAGCCATCGTTACTCTTCGGGAATACAGTTCTGCCCAGAAGCAATTATCAAGTCCATACAGAGAAGCGGTGTTACCTGCATCGGCGGCTGCAACTGCATCCGTAAGTTGCTTCTCGCCGGAAGCGATTGCACGGCCAAGGGCATCGATCTGCCGTTGCAGTTCACTCTCGAGATCTTGGATAAACTGCGTGTTGCGTCCAGTTGCTCGGAGCGAGTCGAGCGTATGCTGTGCCGAAGCGCGGAGAGACTGCATTTTCTTTATACAGTCGGTCGCAGTCATTGTGGCTTCAAGGATGCGCTTTGCCCGATACTCTCGGTCTTCGGTGATGCGTTTGCATAGTTCTTCGTAGTAGGCAATGGAGCGAGCGATCGTTTCGGATTCAGTTCGAAGCGATGACGTCGTATAGTTCAGATCTCGCGACACGCTCTCGTAATAGGAGATCGAGTCACGCATCTGCCAGGAGATCTTCTGAAGTGAGTCGGCCATCCTGCGTAATATCGCAATTTGGGGGCTCTTCTGCCCATACTGTGATCGCAGGTACTCGCCGTACAACTTGTTGCTCTGTTTCCAATATGCTTCGCGCAAGGAATCGATCTGTTGTTTCATCTGGCGAAGGGCATTAGCCTTTTGCACTGAGGCACTATATGCTGCCTGTGTGCTCGTTAGGGTAGAAGTGGTTTTTTGCAGATCGCTCTGCAGATCGCGAATGTAGATATCGATAGTATCGCACGGCCCTTTTTCATTCGATATCGGTGTTTCATCTGCAACGACCGTTTTATGGGAAGTACCATTACCTATTGATGACGACTGAGTCAATTTGAGCACC
>JANWLI010000168.1 GCA_025450975.1 Candidatus Kapaibacterium sp.
AGCTTCAGAAGATGGGAGCCGAGATCGAGCTTTATACTTCCTGCCTCGGCGGCGGCGAATGCCGCTTTACGACGCTCGAGCATCCGCACTCAGCCGTCATCTTCGGCCCGACAAAACTCCGCGGCGCCGATATCAATATTCCCGACCTTCGCGCCGGCTTCGTCTATATGATCGCAGCCGCTATTGCCGATGGCACGAGTGTCGTCACCGGTATCCACCATGTCGAGCGGGGATACGAGAAGATCGAGGATAAGCTAAAAGGCCTCGGCGTCAAGATCGAGCGCATTACGGTCTAGCGCACTTTCCCACCGGTTTTGAGACAAAACCGGCTCTGCATTGGTTTATCTAGGTCGAATGACCGAATTGACTTCCATCTCTCTTGCCGATTTGCGGGCACGTCTCGCAGAGCTCGGCGACTCTCTTTGACCTCAATCGTAAACGGGCTCGTATTACTACCTTAGAAGAGCAGTCCTACTCCTCTGATTTTTGGAACGACCAGATGCGCGCGCAGCAAGTGATGCGCGAGGTCACACGCCTGAAAAAAGAGCGTGACGATTTCGCCTCGCTCGAATTGCGCGTCAACGACGCCCAAGGCCTTGTCGAACTCGCAGAGATCGACGAGTCCCTTGCAGAGCAGGTTAACACCGAGGTCGAGGCCATCGAAGCCGAACTCTCGGCGCAGGAAATTGCCATCATGCTTTCCGGTGCCGACGATTCACGCGACGCTATCCTCGTAATCAACGCAGGCTCCGGCGGTACCGAAGCGCAGGACTGGGCAGAAATGCTCCAACGAATGT
This sequence comes from Candidatus Kapaibacterium sp., assembly GCA_025450975.1. GTDB lineage: Bacteria > Bacteroidota > Ignavibacteria > Palsa-1295 > Palsa-1295 > JANWLI01. The sequence continues at coordinate 798 of JANWLI010000168.1, forward strand.
ATACTCGCTGGGGAGAACGTAGTGGCTACAAGGTAGCCATGATGGACGAGCTGCAGGGCGATACGGCCGGCATCAAGTCGGCAACGCTGGAGATCAAAGGCGAGAATGCTTACGGCTACCTCAAAGCCGAAAACGGTGTGCACCGCCTTGTTCGTATCTCTCCGTTCGATTCGAATGCGCGTCGCCACACAAGCTTCGCCAGCGTTTATGCCTATCCGCTCATGGAAGAGGAGAACACGGAGATCATACTCAATCCCGCTCTTTTGCAGCGCGACACCTACCGTGCAGGCGGCAAAGGCGGACAGAACGTTAACAAAGTTGAAACTGCCGTACGACTTACCTATAAGTATAAGGATACGAACGGCAAAGAACATATCGTCGTCGCAGCATGTCAGGAAGAACGCTCACAGTTGCAGAATGGCGAGCGTGCGATGAAGATGCTTAAGAGCCGCATCGCAGCCGTCGAGCGCGAGAATAACGAAGCGCGTGTCGCAGCCATCGAAGGCTCGAAGAAGCTCATCTCGTGGGGCTCGCAGATACGGTCTTACGTTTTTCAGCCATACACACTTGTCAAGGATCATCGTACAAAGTATTCGAAGACCGATGTGCAAGCTGTGATGGATGGCGACATTACCGAATTCATGAAAGCATATTTACTCTTCGAAGGCGGAAAACTCAAAGTCGTCGAAGAGGAGGAGGACGAACTCTAATGGCTCAGTTACTGGAAGTACAGGAAATCAGTTCACATCTCAGTGAAGGCTGGCACTACGATGCGAACACGAAGATGATCATCAAGGAATTCCTGCTGCCCGATTTTGCCGGTGCAGTAGCGTTCATTACAGAGATCGAGCCCCTTGCACAAACGGCCGACCATCATCCCGACATCCTCTTGCACGGCTACCGTAAGGTCAGAGTAATGCTCACGACCCATTCGGCCGGAGGAATAACCACCAATGATATTAACCTTGCAAAAGCGATCGATGCACTATAAACTCCTTTATCTTTTCCTGGTTGCGATAATCTTCACTACACCTGCCTCTGCGCAGACGCCTGACCGCGACATCCTCGCAAAGTATAAGATCTACGACGAAGATCGTCTGCCCGCGAGTTTCCACCGCTCGCGTCGCGACAGCATTCGCGCCTTACTTACCGACGAAACGGTCGCTCTCTTCATCGCAGCCCCGGTGAAGAACCGCGCGAACGATGTCGATTACGAATATCATCAGGACCCGAACTTCTACTACCTGACCGGCCACATCCAGCCAGAGGCCGCACTGCTGGTTACAACGAAGGGCGATATCTTTTTTACCGCTGCAAAAGACCCTTCGAGAGAGCAGTGGACAGGAGTCAGGCTCGGCACCGAAGGCGCGAAAGAGCTGCTTGGCTTCCGCGAAGCGCATCCGATCTCCGAACTCAGTGAGATGCTCGGCGAGCATCTCCGAAAGGCATCGATCTTTTACTATGATCCGCCAACGGTAAAGAAGCATCATGATATTGCGCTCGACTCCGTGTTCTCGATCTGGGATCAAACGGTCTCTGCTATCAAAGCCGAGTATCCGAAGGTCGAGCTCAAATCGCTGCGCTCACGCCTGGCCGAACTTCGTATGCGTAAGACGCCCGAAGAAATGAAGCTGCTTCGCATGGCGATCACGATCTCCAACACAGCCCACAACGAGATCCTCAAACAGGTACGTCCGGGTTGGACAGAGTATCAGATCCAGGCGCTCGGAGAATATGTCTTTAAGAAGAATGGCTGCGAGTATACCGGCTATCCATGTATTGTTGGCACAGGCAATAATGGGGCGGTGCTCCACTATATAACGAATCGCGCACAAACGGTCAGTGGCGATATGATCGTCATGGATATTGGAGGAGAATATCACGGCTATACAGCCGACGTAACCCGGAGCTTTCCGGTTAATGGCAAGTTCACCGATGCTCAGCGCACGATCTACAACCTTGTGTTGGCCTCGCAAGACTCCGGTATTGCAAACTGCCGCTCCGGCAAAGGATTTCGCGATCCACATTTTGCAGCATTACGTGTGATCCAAAAAGGCCTCCTCAAGCTTGGCATCATTACCGACACGAGCGACTACCGCAAGTACTTCATGCATGGTACGTCCCACTACCTCGGACTCGATGTTCACGACCCGGGTACGTTCGGCCCGCTGGAGCCAAATGTCGTACTCACGGTAGAGCCCGGCGTCTACATCCCGGAAGGAAGTCCGTGCGATAAAAAATGGTGGGGCATTTCGTGCCGCATCGAAGATGATATCCTTGTTACCACCGGAGACCCGGAGAATTTGTCGATCGCAAGCCCGCGCACTGCAGACGATGTTGAGCGGATGATGTCTGGGCAGCATCCGAATAGCATTGGAAGCGACGGTTCGTCCCAGGACGCCTTTGGTAGGAGTTCGCAAAAGTCTGTTGACCCAATAAAGAGATAAATGCGCCCCATAGCAATCTGTCTTCTCCTCTCCAGTCTGGTTTCTTCACTCTACGCCCAGGAGGGCTACGAACACTTTTCCGTCCCGGCACATGGTGCCGGCCGCACGTACGTCGTCACCTCGCGTGGCCTCGATGCGATCGGTCTCAATCCCGCGCTCCTTGCACTGCCCGCTGGAAAACGGTTTGAGATCAGAGCGCTGACATCCTTTGGCTTTGATGCCGGCGAAAGCTTTAGCGATGCCGATATCCTTGCCGACGTCTTCAACATTAAAAGCTTTATCTCCCTTGATAAAAATAAAGAAGTCGACCTGCTGCGCGACGAAAAGCTTTCCGGCCGCGGCGATGCTGCCGTTTTCGAAATTGCCGACGATGCAGGTCTGGTCGGCGCATTTTCATTTACCTGGACTTCCCACGCGGCAATGCGGACAGACATTCCGGAGAGTTTCCTTGAATTCTTCCGCTACGCTGAATCCCAGATCATTCAAAACTCCGGCAACATTCGCGATCTCGATCTTCAGGCGCTCTGGCATAATGAGTATACGTTGACCTATGCACGAACCCTGTGGGAAACCGGCGACTCCACTGCCTTTCTGCAGAACCTGCGAGCAGGTGTCTCACTGAAGTATGCCTCCGGCATTGGTATCCTCAAACTTGAAGACGGCAATTTCTTTTCCTGGGATCATCCGGGGGCTGGTGGCCAGACACGCATTAATGCTAACTATCAGGTTTTTAGTGCTCACACGGACGACTTCGATCCGAAAAATGCACCGAACAGATTCAGTTTTGATTTTCTCACAGCCGAATCGGCAGGATCCGGCCTGGGAGCAGATATCGGCATTTCGCTTGGGCTCTTCAGCTCTGCAAGCGGCAGGCCGGCATTAAATATTGGTACGTCTGTCTGCGGCATTGGATCGATCACCTGGGAAAGCAATGCCCGCGAACGGCTGGCCGATAATCTCGAACGGACTTTCCAGCACCAGGCTGCATTCGACGAACTGGTGGATTCACTGAGCGCCTTCGAAGGAAAGCTTACCCGGATCCCGGACTTTAATCAGCCGCTGCCGACCACGTTTCGCTTCGGCGCCGCCCTCGACCTCGACGCACTCGGTTCGAAGATCCTTGGCTTTGCGCCCCAGCTTGCTATGGAATTTGCGCAAGGCCTTACCGATATTGTAGGCAGTATGCCAAAGCCACGATTCGGCCTCGGCATTGCTATGCAGAAACAGTTTTCCGCAATCGATCTCCGTCTTTCCGGCGGATTTGCCACCGATCACCGCTCTAGCGACATTACCCTCGGCGGCGGCATTACCCTCTTTAATTGCGTGATGTTCGATATCGCAACGGCGCACCTACTTGAGCTCTTCTCTGAAAAGCCGCGGCTTGATGTCGCCGCAAGCTTGAAAGTATTGTTGTAAACTTTTATTCTCTCCGCACTTGACTCGAGGGATACTGCTACTGATCGTTTTCGGCATCATTGCCGCATTCATTGGCACCCAGATCATTACTTCGGATCCGTTCGGTTACGATGAATCCGATTACGTCTATGCCGCGAGAAAAGGCTTTGTCAGTAACTATAATGACGAAGGCGCTATTCCCATCCAGTCCTTCATTGAAAAAGGGAGTGACCTGGGCACGGACAAGACGAAGCGATCCAACCTCTCAGAGTTCATTCGTTCACAGGACGACATCACATTCTATCGCCATTACCATGGTCCGCTCTACTTCTACTGGATAGCTTCAGGAATAGCGTTGGCGGGCAATGACGAAGCTCCGATCCGGTGGTCGTCGTGGGGCCTTGTGCTGATCTGTCTGGCTGTTCTCTACTTCGGATACAAAAGCGTATTCCAACCTGCGACCGACTGGGGAGCCATCCTGATGCTTGCAATGGTGGCGGCAGGGACTTCCTATATTTACACGGTAACGCAGATCACACCGCACGGCATGTTTGCGGTCACTGCCGTCCTATTCTTATTTACGTTTTCCAAATTTATTTCTGCTCCGACACTAAAGAGGCTTTACCTCAGCACAGCAACCCTTGCCCTCGCGTTTCTCTCCATTGAATATGCTGCCCTTTTGTGTCTGACTGGCCTCATTATGGTTGGCCTCTATCGAAAGAGGCTAGCCGACTCACTCAAGATGAGTATTTGGCATGTGCTGCTGCGGCTTGCAGGGGGTTGGCTCCTCACCATCGCCATTCTCTGGCTCGGTGGCATCATAAAGCTGACCCTCATAAAGAACTACGTTTTCTTCACCTACTTTACGATCGTCCGCGGTTCGGAATTCGGCACCGGCAGTTTTATCGACGTCTGGGCAAACCGGTTTCTTGACTCGCCGGTCGAATACAGTTTAATAATCGCTTCGCTTGTCTATGCAGTAGTGAAGTATCGGAAGAACAACATTTATCAGCCGATCCTGCTCTACACCTTTCTTGTGCTCGCAACTTCGCTGCGAAATACCTCCATCTCCCCGACCTACATCTCGTCATTTATGGTCGTCGCCTCCATCGCCGTCGCCTGGTGCATTGATGAAGTACGTACGCACATCCGGCCATCTGTTTTTACCCCACTTGCGATCTGCCTGCTACTTGCGCTTGGAGCATCGTA
>JANWLI010000169.1 GCA_025450975.1 Candidatus Kapaibacterium sp.
CTCTTCGAGCGCTTCCTGAATCCCGAACGCGTATCGATGCCCGATATAGACATCGACTTCTCCGACGATAAGCGCGACAAAGTGCTTAGCTACGTCCGCGAGAAGTACGGCAGAGAATCCGTTGCGCAGATCATCACATTTTCAACGCTCTCCGCACGCGCCGTGCTCAAAGATGTCGGCCGCGTCATGGGCGTGCCGCTCAACACGATCGCCGAGCTGACATCGAACATCCCCGTCATAATGGGCCGCGTCACGCCTCTCAAAGAAGCAATGCTGCTTCCCGAGATGAAAGACGTGCTCAACAAGTACAAGCAGGACGACCGCGTGCAGAAGATGCTCGAGTATGCACTCGTTCTCGAAGGCTTTGCACGCGCTGCGTCGAAGCACGCAGCAGGCGTCGTGATCACGCCGGGCGATATCTCGAACTACGTCCCGCTTTACCAGGCACCGAACGAGCCGGAAGCTGTCACCCAGTACACGATGAAGGACGTCGAAGACGCCGGCCTGCTGAAGATGGACTTCCTCGGCCTGCGCACACTCTCGATCATCGACACAACCCTCGGCATGATCGAGCAGAACCATGGCGTCAAAGTTGACATTGACGACATCCCGCTCGACGACAAGAAGACCTACGATCTCTTCGGCCGCGGCGATACGATCGCCGTCTTCCAGTTCGATTCGCGCCCCATGCAGAACTACATGCGCGCACTTAAGCCCTCGAACATCGAAGATCTGTCATCCATGAACGCCCTGTACCGCCCGGGCCCGATGGAGCACATCCCCGAGTTTATCGAGCGCAAGCATGGCCGCAAGGAAGTTGAGTATCTGCATCCGAAGCTTGAGCCCATCCTTAACGAGACGTACGGCGTCATCGTAGTACAGGAACAGGTCATGCGTATCGCACGCGACCTTGCAAACTTCTCACTTGCAAAAGCAGATGAAATGCGCCGCGCCATGGGTAAGAAAGACCTGGCGAAGATGGATGCGATGAAAGACGTCTTCATCAAAGGCTGCGTTGCAAACGAGATCCCGGATAAGATCGCCAAAGAGTTATATGACCGTCTCGCAAAATTTGCCAGCTACGGATTTAACAAGTCGCATAGTCTTGCATACTCGCTCGTCGCATATCAGACTGCCTGGTTAAAAGCGAACTATACAGCGGAATTTCTCGCTGCTAACATGACGCACGAAATGGGCGCCGCCGATTACATCGTGCAGCTTATCGACGAAGCGAAGAAATTCGGTATTGCGCTCCTGCCGCCCGATGTCAATCACAGCCAGGTACTTTTCAGCGCAACGCCGACGGCCATCCGTTTCGGACTTGCCGGCATCAAGAACGTCGGCGAGAAAGCGCTCTCCGGCATCGTCGGCGAACGCGAGAAGAATGGGCCGTTCAAGTCGGTCTTTGATTTCACCTCGCGCGTCGATTCCAGAGCCGTCAACCGTCGCGCTGTAGAGTCGCTCATCCAGGCAGGCGCCTTCGACTCCACCCGCCCCGAAGGACATCCCCTGAAGCGCTTCAGGAGCGATCTGAACGCAAGCGTAGAGCGTGCCATCGACTACGGCAGCCAGGCCCCCGAACATGACAGCCTGTTCGGCGAAATGGACGACGCTTTCCGCAAAGAACCGCCCTTTATTCAGGCCGAAATCGTCTGGACAGACGACGAAATCCTGACCAACGAGCGTAATGTGCTCGGTTTCTACGTTTCCGGCCATCCGCTCGAAAAGCACCGGATCGACGTGCAATCCTTTAGCTCTCATACACTTGCAGAGCTCGATGAATTGAAACTGGACGAGCAGGTTTTCGTACTAGGAGTTATAACGGGTATCGAACGTAAGCTCAACAAAAAAGGCGAAGCGTTTGGCGTTATAACGTTAGAGGACTTTACCGGCAAGCGCGAATGCATCTTCTGGGGTAAAGAGTACCGCGATTTCGCAGGGCTCATTACCATCGAACGTCCGATCGCCATCAGTGGTCGTGTCAAAAAGAACGGCACGAGCGAGACGGCGACGATCGTAACATCGCAGGCGATGTCGATCGAAACAGTACGTTCGTCGAAGACGCGGGGCGTCGTCATTAAACTCGAAAGTAATGGCGAACAGCCGGAGCAGGTGATCGACTCGCTCAAAGCAGTCATCAAACGATACGAGGGGAATCGCACTACCTATGTAGTTGTTGAAGACCCAACTTTAGGCGAAAGCAGAAAGTATATCCTGCCGCAAGCGTATAAGGTATCGGGCGACGATGATTTTGTAGCAGAAATTGAAGCACGCTTCGGCAAGAATAAAGTGTTGTACTGTCGGTGAAAACAATCCTGAGGAGATCGCGGTAGCGATCGAACGAAGGATCCCTTGAGGAAAGCCGAGAGGCTGACTACAAGACATCCAGGGATTCTTCACTCCGTCGATTCGGCTTCGCCTCATCGACTCCGTTCAGAATTGTCAACAAAATTTTTCCCATATAGAAAGGATTCGCAATTTATGACTATGACTGGAACCAGTGCCGTTCAGCACTTTTCCGATGCAACGTTTGAACAGGATGTGCTCAAGAGTGACAAACCGGTACTTGTTGATTTCACGGCGACCTGGTGCGGCCCGTGCCGTATGATCGCGCCGATCATCGAAGAACTTTCGGCTGAATATGACGGCAAAGTTGTCATAGGCAAGCTCGACGTCGATGAGAATCCGATGGTGTCGATGAACTTCGGCATCCGCTCGGTTCCGACGCTGATGATCTTCAAGAACGGTGAAATGATCGATATGACGCTCGGCGCCGTCGGCAAGCACGTTCTGGTGCAGAAGCTCAACGCTGCACTCTAAGAGTGACGCTTCCCATTGTATCTAAGAAGCCCGACGCTCCAGCGCCGGGCTTTTTTATGGTTACAAATTATCCAAAAAGTCTTGCTCCGTTATTCCAGCATCGCGTAATGCACCGCGCAGTGTATAGCGGTCGACCTCAGTGTGGTACGGTATGATAATAATGCGACCATCGGCATGCTTTAATTTGATATGGCTTCCCCGTCTATGGACTTCTTCGAAGCCGAGCCGCTCGAGCGTTCGCAGGACTTCCTTCGCCGAAAGTACCGGCAGCTTCATATAGTTACTTCGACCAACTCGGACTCTTGGGCAAGTTCAATATCCGCTTCGGGCACATCGAGATACAATTCAATAGCTTCACGGATATTTGCAAGAGCTTCCTCGCGCGTTTTCCCTTGTGTCCAACAGCTTTTCAGTGCCGGACAGTGGGCAACGATATATCCATCTTCGCCTTGTTCGAGTATTACTTTCAGCTTCATAAAATGACAACGCTACTGGCAAATAAGCGGTTCTGATACCGCAGCAAAGAACACTTGATGAAAGGCCGGGCGAATGCATATGCTCGCGGACAATTCCAGCGCCGTTTTTTTTGTTAATTAAAGCTGTATCCTAAACTTACTCCGAAATAAGAAAAAAAGTTGGTAAATGTAAAGTAAGGTGTATAGCCTAACCGAAAGAACATCCCTTCGATAAATGGTTGATATCGAATACCGAAAAACCCTGTAGCTACCGCATTAGAAGAGCCAAATCGTTCAAATGCGGGCGAATGAAAACTCCCAAGTATGCCCATCCCTATCTCAGGATGAATCTCTGAATCCAAGAAAACATAGCTAGCTACCATGTTATAAGATGCAAACCAATCCTGAGCATACGGAATAGTACCTATTCCTATCCGAATCGAAAAATGCTTATAAAATCGATAATCGATATTTGCTGAGAAAGCTCCTCCATTCCCACCATACTCCAAAAAGAACGCCCAATAGTTATTCCTTCTGCTGCCGACAGTTGTTAAAATAGAATCGACATTTAATGCACCAATTATTGAATCGTGTACACGACGATTAGATGCTTTGATCGAATCACTCTTTTCTCGACCCATTCCACTCGATGAGTGTTCAGGCTGCGCATTGGCGGATAATCCGAAGACTACAATAAGAATAGGGACTATAAAGCGAATATAACTCATCACACCACTATTGGTATTCAAAGACGCAACGCTCTTCCTAAGTTCTCTGTTTTTCTATCTTCTTTAAAATGTCGGAAGTTCAAACAGACATCACCGCCAGCGGCAAACTCCTCTTCTTCATAGATGAGGACGGAAAACGTATTGCCCGCCTCTTTGCAAAAGAAGAAGCGCCGATCCTCACCGCGCTCCACACAGAAGTCCTGCCCGAAGGCGAAGGTAAAGGGATGGCCAAACAACTGTTCCTCGCCCTGGTGGCGCACGCCCGGGAGCGCTCGCTGAAAGTCGTGGCTGAGTGTCCGTATGTCCACGCACAATTCCAGCGCCGACCGGAGGAGTATCAGGATATCTGGAAACAGGATTAAAACGAACCGCCGAGACCTACGCTTACCGATGGGATCATATTCTCGGCAAAGAAAAGTGGTGTAAAGCCAATCCTAAAGAGAAAGCCTCCTGCACGTTGCTGGTAACGATAGCCAATAGTGAAGGCTGCCATGAAACGATCTCCATTCTTGTTTCCGACGAATGCTTTTGGATGATCGATAAAATACACCACTCCACCGCCAGCCTCAAAATGGTGCGGGAATTTCGGTGAGAGATAGTTGCCCATCAAAATAAGCAACGCCGTGCTGGTACTGTAATCCTCGTCAGGTAAAGGCCCTACGTCATACGTGGTATATCCATAATCACACAGGCACGAATGCCCGCCCAATCCCCACCGCATCGAAAACTTATCTGTAAAGAAATACTCATAGTTTAGAGAAAGCCCCACAGCAGCGCCCAGTAATTCCAGATAGAGTGCCGAACGTGCGATCTTACTCTCGCCGCGAGGCTGCGCGTAAACAGGCGTGGATAACAACCACGAAGCTATGAGGATGGCTGGTAGTGTCTTGAACATCTGTGTTGCAAAGAAACAAGCGCAAATGCTTTAAGTTACAGGGGCAGAAAATGCCCATAGACAAACGCAACGGCACGGGCTGTTTTGCTGTTTTCCCCCGCAATGTCTAGAGGAAGATGGAAGCATGCCGTCGTTGTCGGCGCATCGAGCGGGATCGGAGAGGCCGTAGCGGCCGAATTAGCCAAGCAGGGCGTCTCGGTGGCGCTCGTAGCGAGACGCAAGAGTGAGCTCGACAAGGTAGCGGTGCGGGTGACGGGTGACGGGGTACGGGTGACGGGGCAAAAAATACTGACCTACGACCACGACGTCACTAACTACGCCGAAGTCCCGGAGCTGTTCCAGCGCATCGCTAGCGATCTTGGCGGTCTCGACATGATCGTCTACTCCGCCGGCGTCATGCCCGAGGTTGCGCCGAAC
>JANWLI010000170.1 GCA_025450975.1 Candidatus Kapaibacterium sp.
CGTGCCAGTAAAACTTTGAAATGCGCTGCAGGACTTTGACAATGTCTGTGTCTTCATCCATAACCATGATACCGCCGGTACCAATGGCACTTCCGGCAGCACGGAGGTTATCGGCATCCATCTTAATGCCTTCGAGCCCGTCGCCGCGAAGCGGAGGCATTGACGATCCACCGGGAATGACCATTTTGATCTTCTTATCACCGCGCACGCCACCGGCGTACTTGTAGATCATGTCAGTTAGCAACGTGCCCGTCGGTACTTCGAAAATACCAGGACGATTGACGTGACCGCTCACACCGAGAAGTATTGTTCCGGGATGTTTCGCTTCGCCGATCTTTGAGTACGGCTCCCAGCCCATCTTCAGGATCGGGGGGACGTTGGCGATCGTCTCGACATTATTGATCGTCGTAGGAAATCCCCAGAGACCAAAATTTGCCGGGAAGGGGGGCTTCACGCGCGGATAACCACGCTTGCCTTCGAGCGAATTCATGAGTGCCGATTCTTCGCCGACGATATATGCGCCTGCGCCTTTATGAACCGTGATGTCAACTTTATATGGGACGCCGTCGCCGGTTGCCTTGAAGGTCTCAAGCATGCGGTCGCCAATAAATCCTTTGGCATACGCATCGGCGACAGCTTTCTCGACCATCTTGATCCAGTGCGCATACTCGCCGCGGATATAGACGTAGGCGTGATTCACCTGCATGGCATAGCTTGCGATGAGCATGCCTTCGATCATCTGATGCGGATTGAACTCAAAGATCTGGCGATCCTTGAACGAGCCGGGTTCTGATTCGTCTCCGTTGATGAGCAGATACTTCTTTTTGTCAGTGCCTTTCGGCATGAACGTCCACTTGAGTCCTGTTGCAAATGCAGCGCCGCCGCGGCCGCGGAGGTTCGACTTCTTGACTTCGTCGATGACGTCATCCGGTTTCATCGAAAAAGCGCGTCGCATTGCATCGCCATAGCCGCCGTTAGCGACATAGACGTTGATATCACGAACATTCGGAATATCGGGCAGGATCAGTTTTGGCGTATCTGACATATACTGCAAAAATACGGCACAAACGAGGCTACTTCAGATCATCGTCAGTAAGGACAAGTTTATCGGAGCCTAGGCCAAATTTAACACCAAGGACGGACAGCAGATTACTGGCCTCAACCGCCTGCATATCGAAGCCTCTGCCGAAGGTAGCAGTTAGGTAAAAGTTATCGGTGAGCGGGTATTCGCCGATGACGGCGATGCGGAAGTCGGGCTTATAGTCAGGCGATATGCGCAGGATCGTCTCAAACGAAACGGCAGCCGGCCACAGCCGTGGGCAAGATGCCCTGACACCGAAGTCATACGTCGCGATCTTCGTGCTGCTATCTGCCTGATTCGAAATCATGCGAAGCATGGCGCTTCCTTCCCAATCGTCGGCAGAGCCGGGGCGATAGGAGTAGGTTACCCAGGCGCTATAACGCCTGAGCGAGAATGCATCGATCTTATCATTGCGTGCAGCTCCCGCACCTGCAGCAGCAACTTCGAGAAAATGTCCGCTCTTTATGGCCAGCATCTTCGCAAGCTTTTGTGCACTGTAGACGGCAGTGGGAGAATTGAGGATGTTGGTTGTTGTCCACTCATTATACGTCATCAGGAATGAAGACGGAGTGAACGATGGTATTACTGAAGCATTATCATTTACGAAGGTTATAAAGTACTGTGATGCCGCATTTTTTATAATGGCAATATCCTGTACGTCAACCTGCGCGACAAGCGCAGGATTGGTGAACATCACTTTGCCGAAGCCATTATCAAACAATATGGCCGTTGCCGGCGATGCAGTCGCACTTGAAAATCCGCCGGATGCGATGAGCGATAGTAACTGTGCACGGCTAGCCGAATCGTTGAGAATTTCTGCGATCGTATACTTCAAAAAGCGATCGACGTTGTCAGTAAGCGATATCCTGATGCGGATCGCCTGCTTGAACGAGGCGCGATCGATGTCATAGCCGCCTCCGAGGATATGTGTCCGCAGTCCGAATGACCAGGCCGACGATGCATGAAAGCTTGTATCGACAAACATATCCTCCGGGATCGCGCCGGTTGCAAGCGAGATGGATAGATTATCTATCATCGTTTGTCCTACGCTCGGGAAGTAGTAGTCAAAGAGACCTTTTCTACCAGAAGAGAAGAGTTTTGCAATGCCGAACTCCATCGCGAATTGTGTCGGCAGCGATCCTCCGGAAGCACCGATCGTACTCAGGTCGATGGCGAGGGCTTTGAGATCGGTCGGCCGCTCGACGGATGTCGGCTCGGTGCCGATGATCTTGAAGGCAGGCGAAGCGGGTACGCGCATCGAGTCGATGACCGAAAGCGGCTCCTGCGCATACGCTCCGAACGAACAGAGCAACGAGCAAGCCAGAGCGCAGTACTTACGAAAAGATAAATTCAGCATAGTATTTTTCTGCCATTCCGGAGGCAACGGTTGACGAAAGGTTTTGGGGCGGTTTGGTATCGATCGTGTGATCGACCGATACATCGACCGGAGTTGTAGAGATCGAGGTGACGCGCGTTGTTGCGATCAGCGTATCGCCTTTATCTACAGCGATATTCTCGAACCGGATCGTCCCGTTCTCAAAGTTATTGCCGAAGCCGATCGGCTTTGGAATAAAACTGCCGGGTACAAGTAGTTCGACATCGACTGTGGCGATGAGCCCATCGGGCGAGAGGTCGATCTCAAGTGTTACCGATGCCGGGTAGACAGGCAATGTTATTGCTACCGGAGCAGGAAAGGTTATCATAGTTTATTGTTGTTCGTTCGGTCTCATTAACAGATAGACGCCATTACTGATACCCATTAACGCAAGCTGTTCGGTCGTGAAGTCGTGAAACTTCACGTATTCAAACATATGCTCGAGAAACAGAATGCCGAAGAGCAAGGTCCAGATGACAAACTGCACGCGCGAAATCGTTGGCGAGACGCCGTCGGAAATAATATCGGCCAGTACTTTGAGAAAGCCGCCCTTTGTACCCGTTGGTTTTGGTGCAGTCACTAATGGGTCTTTAGAGTCCATTGCGCCGGTTACAACTTTTGTCGCGCCGCTGATCCCCATAAGCACGAGGAGTGAACTAGGGAAGTCGGGGCCGTAGCCGGTCGAGAGCCAGATATAGACAAAGCCTGCAACGACGATCACCGTCCAGAAGCCGATCTGAATGCGCGATAAACTGTAGTCGCCACGTTGGGTGACCGTTGCGCCATCTGCTGCAGTGATCGTGATCCTATCGGTAAAGATCATCGTCTTTCCTCCGAGCCAGCAAAGTAGCGTAACGAGGGCCAGGGTTATTACTAACGAAATGATCGCCCACAGAGGACTGACAAGATTGAAGTAGATCGGTTTTCCGTAATGGCCGAGAAACTTGCCGTTGACGATGAGGCCGACAGTGATCGGTACTGTTTTCAGACCGATAGATTCGATAAACCCCTCCCAACCGCTCGACCCTTCGACATCCGGCAGCAGACGGAAGACGAAAGTAGCAGTATCTCCGCCGATAAAGATGTCCAGCAGTGGTAGGTCCTGGAGAAAGTCGTTGAGCAACAGGCGTGTATGGATCGAGTCTTTAGCATATGTGACGATCCCGAGGTTGACGACTGCGACTTCGATGAAGTCACCGATCGAAGCGCTATCGCCTCGTCCTTCGCAAAGGATGTTGACATCGACGATCCTGGGAGCAGTAGCCGGACTAACGGCTGCAACAGCGACGACAGAGTCTTGTGAAACTGCAGGGAGCGCCGTATTGGTACTGTCGGCAAACGATCGTTGATACGTAAAGCTCGAGATGCTACAAACGAGAACGAAGATCGCTAAATGAATGCGGCTCTTTATTGATGCGTGGGGCATAGTATATGGGGAAAGTGAGATCAAGGCCTAGACAAGCCAAAGCCTTGCATGCGAATATATGCTATTATGATCGCGGAAACAAGCCCCTCGGCTTGTTATGCGTTCGAGGCTTCGGAAATGTCCGGAAGCTGGACGGTACGCTTCGGGGGAGGCGCCGAGCCTTTCTCCTTGATAGTGTTGATGATCTCGAGCGCGTCAGCGGAGTTAATGCGCTCATAAAAGAGTTCTCCGACGGCCATCATTGGTGCGCCGCCACAGGCACCCATGCATTCTACCTCTTCGAGGGAGAACATGCCGTCGGGGGTGCGCTCCATGTGGGTAATGCCAAGCTTTTGCTTGACCTCTTCATAGATCTTTTCGCCGCCGCAGAGCATACAGCTGACGTTGGTGCAGACCATGATGTGATGCCTGCCCATCGGCTTATCGAAGAACATGGTATAGAAGCTCACGACGCCGAGGACGTGGCTTTTGGGTACTTCGCAGATACTGGCAGCTTCGGTCATCGACGCGTCGTCGAGCCAGCCGTGCTTTTCCTGGAGTTTCCAAAGGACAGGGAGTAGGATCGCCTGCGGACTTTCATAGCGCTTTTTCAGCGCCTCTATTTCCTGAAGTTCTTCTGCGTTAAACATCTTTTGCAAAAATACGGCAGTTACGGGCGTCCCATTAATAGAACACAAATACCGAGCTGTATACAGTTTACATCATAGCAATACGATTGTATTTGTATACAAAAGAGCACTTGCCTTGAAAATTATGATAGAAGTGACTCAAATATCCCATAAGAAGCGACTTTAATACTCAGTAGCTAAGTTGTTGATTTATATAAAGTTGAAAACCCATCACCTTACGGTAACGGGTTTTCAGGAGGTCACTATGAAACACACAGAACGTGAGACGAAAGTCTCGGTGTAGAGATTTAACTAACTAATTACAATATATATGCCAGAGATATCTAAAAAATGTAAAAACATCGGAAATATTTACAACTGAGTATGGAATACTCAATTTCAGAGAACAAGATTACCCGGTATTTCACGTAAATTCGACTATGAAAGTACTTATACTAATGGTTGTCGCCTCCATTTTGGGGTGCGCCAAAGACCCGGCTGAACCTCATACTGTGACAGCTTCCGCCGATACACTTCTTAGGATGGAAGAGGCGTTCTCCCAGACTAGCGAAAAGCATGGATTTCATACTGCGCTCAAGACTTTTATGGCGCCAAATGCCACTAAGCTTGTCGAAGGACACCATCCACTCGTTGGAAGCGACTCCATTGCCCGCGTGCTCGATTCACAACCGGATACCGGCATTGTCATGACGTGGAAGGCTCGCAATGCAGAGATTGCAGCTTCAGGAGATCTCGGCTATACGTGGGGAGACTGGATGCTCAGAAGCAAGCATCCAAAAACAGGTGACACTGCGTATGGCAATTACTTCACCGTTTGGAAAAAACAGGCCGACGGTTCGTGGAAGTGGGTGCTCGATGGTGGTAACGGCACACCGAAGCCGTAGCTGTATTTGTCACTGCCAATCGGTATTCTCTGAGAGTCATTGCTAGGCTAGCTGTGTTCATCTTAATGCATGAACCACCTATTTCGCCTCGCACTTGCTTTCTTGCTAGGTATGCCGATTGCGGCAAGCGCTCAGCTTTTCATCATGCCGAATGTTCTCGTTAGTGGCGAATTACCAAATCCGAATGAAGTTGCAATCGCCATCGATATCACTTCACCAACGACACTCGTTGCTGGCGCGAATCTGAACTGGCTCTATACCTCTCATGACCAGGGTGCGACGTGGAGTATTCAAAATCTCACTTCTTCGTATGGTGTCTGGGGCGATCCGCTGATCATCAGCGATCTTGAAGGCCGAATCTACTATGCGCATCTCTCGGGCGATGATCCGCGTGAACTCGATTGGCTTGATCGCATCGTTGTTCAAGTATCGACCGATGGCGGGGCAACCTTTAACGATGGCGCATGGACAGGGCTTAATCCATTCAAAGACCAGGATAAGGAATGGCTCTCCTGTGATTATACGCAATCGCCGCATCATGGCAATATCTACATGTCGTGGACAGAGTTCGATCTTTACGGTAGCACGATTCCTGCCGATAGTTCACGCATTCTGTTTGCCCGCACAACCGATGCAGGGCAGTCGTGGTCTGCGCCGATCGTTGTCAGCGATAAGGGAGGCGATTGCATCGATGAGAGTAATACGGTTGAGGGAGCAACAACGGCCGTCGGGCTGCAAGGGGAGATCTACATCAGTTGGTCGGCGCCAGAAGGCATCTTTTTCGATAGGTCAACCGATGGGGGCCTGACGTTCGGCAAGGATACGCTCATTGCTACACTAACTCCCGGCTGGTATTTCGATATTGAAGGAGTTCTTCGATGCAATGGATTTTCCATGACCGTTTGCGATATTAGTAATTCGCCGTATCGGGGTAATCTCTACATCCTGTTCTCCGATAAGCGCAATGGCGCGGCGAACACGGATGTGTTTCTCCTGGGCTCGAAAGATGGGGGTAAGACATGGGACTTACCAAAACGAGTTAATACCGATGCAACGCAACGGGAGCAGTTCTTCCCGGCGATCGCTATCGACCAGTCCACAGGGATGCTCTACGTTGCCTACTATGACCGGCGCAACACGTCCGGCACGTTTACAGAAATGTATCTGTCAACGTCACGCGATGGTGGCGAAACCTTTACGGATACGATGATCAGCGATAGCCCATTTGAAGCGTTGAAGTCCACGTTTATGGGAGATTACATGAACATTGCCGCCCATGACGGGCATATCTATCCGATCTGGACACGCATAGACTCCAACAAAAAGACCAGCATTTGGATGACACATGTCGTTGATAGCGCAGCCATGGTTTCGGTTGAGCAGCCGGATTTGCAGCCCAACTTCCGTCTCTATCCCAACCCTGTAACATCACAACTCACGATCGTTGCTGAACATCAACCACGATCGCGAATTACTATTCATGATGCGCTCGGCAGGGAAGTTGCTGCTGTCGATCAGTTGGTAGGTACGGAAAAGCTCGCTACAGCCAACTGGCCGAATGGAGTATATTACTGCACCCTAACCGGAGATAACGAACGACGATCGTTGCCGTTCATTGTGAGTCATTAGCATCTGGCCGACTTGCGCTTCTTCCCAAGCTTACCCGCCTTCTTGATCTTGAGGATATACTGGTCGGCTGCCGGCACTTTGCAGGACGTATCTCCCATATCGACTTCAACCGGGCCGATCTTGCGTGCGGCTTCGACTGCCGTATCGGTGAGCGCAGGTACGGCGCTGCCCACCGCGATAAGGAAAGTGTTCATCGTATATCGCACGCGATTCGGAGCCGTATGGATCTCTCTGACGACACGCTTGATGAGTTTATCAAGTGTTTTCAGATCCAGCTTATCGTCGTCGACAAGACCAACATAACTTGCAAAGGTCCCCCACCCGCAGGCTGCGATCTTCTCATCTTTAGCATCGATCCACTTTTTAGCAAGCTCCCATCCGTGAGCACTCTCGGCTGCTACCCAGGGAACGGTAAACTCGTTATGCCATTCTGCGTGTGCGTTTTTCGCCCAACGTTCAAGGTCTGCTTTTGTCATCTTCGTCTCGTCTGCGATCAGGCCGGCAAGATACATGGCATCGCCGTTACCGGTATCATAGAGTTCTTTGGCGAGCGTGTGGTCCTTCTTAACTTTCTTAACGATCGCCTTCATATCGCCGATCCTGACCCCAAAGAAATCGCCGGTCGCTCCGCGATTGATGTAGATTCTCTTGATATGCTCGTCGGCCATATTTTCGAGTTCGGCCATTACTTCGTTCTTTGTCATGCCTGTGCGAGTTTTGCTTGTGGTTTTGCGCGCATAAAGATCCCGACAATAAACGACATGACGCAGCCGATCAGTGCCGTCTCGGCAAGATAAAAGAGGCCGGC
>JANWLI010000171.1 GCA_025450975.1 Candidatus Kapaibacterium sp.
ACTTGGGTCAATCAGAATCACTTTTCCCGCAACGCCACGCAATGCCAGGACGCTTTTCCCGATTCCATCGAGATCAAAAAATTGCCGTACCTGCAGCGATGGTTTAACGTAATGAGCACTTGGCAGATCTTCGCCGAAGATCTTTTGCAAAACAGGTGCACCGTACTCAAACCCGGCACTAATATTGGTACCTTCCGAAGGATTAAGAAAATCATTGGTGACATCGTAGATGCCGCTTACATTAAAGATCAGATTGAACTGCTCTTTCTCCGGTAAATTGAGTTTTTCGAGCTCAGGGTCGAAGATGCCGCGTCGCAGGTATTGGATCGTGATACCGGGACGCAGCGATATATTCATATGAGGAAAATTGATCCTCGTACCAACGCGTCCCGAATAGGAATTTTCGAGGAAGCGATCCTTCTCTTCCACATGGGAAAAATTTGCGCCGATCTGCAGCGGTGCATCAAAGAGTGCAAAGGGGAATTCAAGCGACGCGCCGGCATCCCACCGTGATTGCGATAGCGGCAATGGTTGCCAACTACCGTTAAGAGAAAATTTTTCTCCTCCTTCGAAAAGATTGCGATGATTAAATGCTGCACTGACGCCTGCGGCAAACTCATCACGTGCGCTCGAAGCGATGAAGATACCGGGAGAGATATCAACCGTGACCATCGTCCGTAACTCGACGACGATCGGCACTTCCTGCCCATCCTTAAGGGAATCCGGAATATGCGAGATCGACGACGTATCCGGATAGATAAACACGAGGTCGAACGTGCCAAGAGTATATAGATTACGCTCTCCCTCCTTAAGCAGCGACAGCTTGACTAAATCGCCTTTTTCGTACCGCACCAACTTGCGGATCGTCGACTCTTTTACTCTGCCCTCAGCACCAAGCGTGTCATAAATGATCTTAAGATCGCCCATTCGGTAGCGGTGACCGGTCTGAAAGTATACGGTAATACCGACGGATTTTGTCCCGGCAATGCTCTCGACAATGATCGAGTCGCGCCGGAAGAACGGATAGCCATTCTCGCCAAGCAATTCGCGCGCGCGCTCATCTTCCTTGACGACATCTTCCGCATTATACTGCGAACCACGGGCAATACCGATCTCTGCAGTTACCTTTTCCAGAAGATCGAATGGAAGTGTCTGAAACCCTTCAAAGGTAAAACCGGCAACCTTAAACGCAGGGCCTTCGGTGATAAGAAAGACGACCGTTGTTTGTATATCCGGATACGCTTCCTGTGTTGCGGGCGATCGGAAACGGTTCGCATCGCGGATCCGGCTCCATTCGGCAACGTCCGCCTGATCTTCATCGAGACGGTACGCTACGCGCACTTCCAGAAAGCCTTTTGCATGATAGTAATCGGATACGGACTCCGTATCGCTCATCAGGATCGCTTCGTCAACATATTGGCGCGGACGCCCCCAGGAAGTGTTGATCGTATGGAAGGCGCGTTCAAGCCACGACGACGGGCGCGTCGTTATCCACGACGAAAGCTCGTTATCAGTGATACTGGCATTTCCCTCGATCTTGACTTCAACGATTTCGCGTTTGCGAAGCTGGCGTTCGTTACGGCGTTGTGCGTAGAGCGGAGAGGAAAGCTCAAGGCAGATAAGAAAAACAATGGCTGAGGAATACAGAAGCCATAACGGTTTTGCGAGAGAGTTGCGACTGGAGGCAATAACCGTTGTTCGTGCTGGCACGATATCAGTGTACGATCATCAATACTCGTTTAATTCATCGTCATAGTAAAACTCATCGTCTTCAGGAGAGTAGTCGGGCCACACGTCCTGAATGGTCTCGAATACTTCATCCTCGTCCTCGATCTCCTGCAGGTTCTTGATGACTGCCGGCGGCGCACCGATGCGCTCGCAATAGTCGAGTAATTCGTATTTCGATGCCGGCCATGGAGCATCTTCGAGATATTGGATCAATTCTGGCGTCCAGAGCATAATTCGTTATTCGTTCAAAAGTATTCGTGCGTGAGACTAATTCGATTTGTTGCGTGACTTACTGAAAATTTATCACTTTGGTTCCTCGCCTTAATCCCGCAAACGCGGATCGAGCGCGTCACGCAGCCCGTCGCCGACAAGATTATAGCAAAGCACGGAAAGGAAGATCGCAAGGCCGGGAAATACGGCCAGCCACCATGCGGTGATATTGCCGCGCGCATCACTGAGCACACTACCCCAGGTAACGATCGTCGGCGGTACGCCAAACCCAAGGAAGGAAAGACTTGCTTCGATGAGAATTGCGCCTGCGATACCGAACGCCGATGACACAAGCACAGGTGCCAGCGAATTCGGCAGCACATGACGGAATATAATGCGACGATTCGAAAGCCCGAGCGCCATCGCTGCGCTGACAAACTCCATGTTGCGCACACGCAGGAATTCACCGCGCGTAAACCTGGCGATCGACGTCCACCCCGTCAGACCTATGAGGATCATAACGAGCCAGATCGAACCCGTCTGGAACATTGCAACAACCGTGATGATAAGAAAGAACTGCGGCAGCGTGATCACCAACTCGATAAGCCTTGAGACCACGACATCAACCCAGCCTCCATAGAAACCGGCAAGCGCGCCAAGCGTGACGCCAAGAAAGATAGCGATCGACATCGACAGAAAGCCGATCGTCAGCGCGATACGAGACCCGTGGATGAGACCGGAGAGTACATCCCTGCCGATCGCATCGGTCCCCAGGAGATGACTGCCCCCCGGCGGTTGCAAATTGTTGATGAGATCCTGATTGGACGAACGCCATAGGATCGGCGGCCAGAAATCAAAGCTGAGCTTGCCCTGATCGTCAAGCTCTTTCCAGTCTGCCGTAACGAGGTCCGGCTGCCAGCGATCGAGCCCCAGGCCAACAAGATAGTCTTTAGCGACCGGGAAATACAACGTACCGTCATGGCTTGCCATGATCGGCTTATCGTTAGCCAGAAAATCTGCAAAGATGGCAATGGCGAACAGGAAGTAGACAATGTAAAGCGCCCACTTCGCCACGCTGTTCTTTTTGAACTGGTGAGCGACAAGACTCCAGTAGGACTGCCCTACTGCTTTACGACTGGCAGCGGCTCTCTGATCGTCGACGTCAGAGGAGGCCGGCGTTGTCTGTTGTTGGAGCGGTGTGACTTCTGCCATGGCTTATGCTGATTTTTTCGTGAATGCGATACGCGGATCGACGACCGTGTACAAAATATCTGAGAGAAGAATACCGAAGAGTGTCAGAACGGCGGCGATCGTGAACTCCGCCATGATCAGCGGATAATCGCGTGCCGTCAGTGCCTGGAAGGCTAACTGTCCCACACCGGGAATCGTGAAGATCGTTTCGATGATCACGGCACCACCGACAAGCGCCGGCAGAATGCTCGCAAGCATCGTCAGGATCGGAATGAGCGAATTACGCAGCGCGTGCTTATAGACTACTATCTTTTCCGGTAGTCCTTTGGCACGCGCTGTGCGGATATAGTCCTGACGGATCACCTCGAGCATCGACCCGCGCATCTGCCGCGAGAGGTATGCAAGGCTGCCGTAGGTAAGACAGAAGATAGGAAGAATGAGATGCCAAACTGTGTCGAAGAAGCGGGTGCTCCATGGATCGTCCGGCGACGAACTCATGGAGTTCAGGCCGTTATTGGGAAACCAGTCGAGGAAGTCGCCGCCGCCAAAGAAAATGATCAGCATCGTCGCAAGCCAGAAACTCGGCAGTGCGTACATGACGAAGAGAATAACCGTCATGACCTTGTCTTTGCGCGTCTTCTGGTTTGCCGCTGAGTAAATACCGAGTGGGACTGCGATCAGATACGAAAGTAAAATTGCGATGCCGGAGAGCATGGCCGTGACCGGCAGACGTTCGACGATCTTCTCGAGCACATCCCGGTTATCCTGGAAGGATTTGCCAAAATCGAGCTTGAACATATTGGCCAGCCAGTGATGATACTGGTTGTATGTTCCATTCCAGCGGAACATGAGCCGGTCGGTGAGCGGAAGCATGTTGCCTTCGGCGTCCTTCTCGTCGCTGAAGATCGTCCAGTACCAGAGCGGTTTATCGAGACCCCATTGAGCGCGGATCTGGTTGATCATCTGCTCGTTAAGCTGCTGGTTGCCACGCATCGAACCTTCGGCGCCTACGCCGGCCTTGAGTTCAGCGGGATCGCCGGGCGCAAGACGTGAGATCAGGAAGGTTAAGATCGTTATTAAAAATAACGTCGGGATAAACAGCAGTACGCGCCGTATGAGATATTGGAACATGCCAGATGGTGTTAATTCGCTTCCACGTGAGACGCAACAAAGCGCCAGTTCGCAAAAATAACCCCGAAACCACCCGGAGAGTGCGAGAAATACACAAATTTGTTCGGGGCCTACCGGATCAGAATACTGGCGCGATAGGTCACTTCGCTCAACTTTACGATAACTGTGTACTGCCCCGCAGGTAGATCGCCAAGTTCTACTTCCTCAATTTGTCCGGCAGTCACAACTTTCGAGAATGAGGTAACCCCGATGCTATTGGTCAACGAGAGCACTCCGTCGCCGGTAAACGAGCTGAGATCTATCGAGAGCTGATTCCTGGCAGGATTCGGATAAACGGAAAGTACCCTCTGGTCAGCAGATGAGATACCCGCATTTAGCGGCCTGCCAATAAGTGAAGATGTTGATTTGATCGACCGGTCATACGGTGCAGGAATATCGGTGATCCAGGTAATAGACCCAGTATCCGAAATACTACTCCCCGGCGTATAACATATTCTCCTCTTCGTCGATGTGCCGGGTGGAAGTAACTGGGGTTTGTTTGCAGTGCTATCGCCAAATGAGAATGCCGGAATTCCCGTGATCTCCCCGCGAAGCAATTGGAATGTGTCTTTGCCCCGATTTTCGATCAGGATATCTCTACATTCTGTATCCGTTGCAGTGCCAAAGTTCAGGTCGCCGGCAAAGATAAGTCCCGTCATACCACTGACTGTGATCATCATATCAAAGGAATTACAGGCATTCCTAATACTTAGATGAGCACTCCGTGTCATTGTGTCGATGGGACTATACGTAACTTCAAGCCAGAGCGAATCCCAGTAAGTAAGCGGATTCGAATTCCTGCTTTGAACTTGATAGCTAAAGAGAGGCTCGGAAATCGATATATCCTCAATATCAAAATAAAAAGGCGTCTTAAAAATGTAAGTGTTTGTTTGCGCCTCACCTATTCCGACAGTTGGGCCCTCAACTCTCCGTGTAATTCGCAACTGTTGTTTGTCGATCCTAAGTGGTAAGAACGTTCTCCCTCCAAGCCCGTCGATAATTTCAACTAAAGCCAGCGCATCTTTCGTGGTATCAATAATCGAAAGTGCCACACACACATTGGATATCGGAGTTATATACTCGATGCTTGTAGTATTCTGAGTTTTTCCGTCCGAAAGAACATAATTATACGATTCTGGCTGATGATACGGATGGGTTTCTTCGTAATAGTAGTATAAGTTGTGCGGGTCATTAATGAGCGACACACTTTTAATACCTACTCCTCCCGTATCTTGAATACACAATTCCCATGACGTACACGATGTTTGTGTCGCGTTGGTCTTGATCGATGCTTTTCCAATATTTCCAGCTCTAAGCCCACCGGGGAAAGCGAAGCCAGAAATATTAATATTATTCTGCTGATCGCGCGAGGCGACATACCCAAATACGTAGACCATAAATACATGCGACGATCGCGCATAGTAGGTTACCCCCGGACTAAACTTATATGTCGTAGCCGACAAATTCCCGCCCCCGAATGACGCAGGCGCTAAGCCATTAAAGCAGACCCATTTCCTCCCGGTCGGTTTCAGAACTTCTCCGACAACCCGAGGTGCTGAACCGTCCGCTACGATTGATACCGGATAGCGCGAGATGATCGTCACATAGTAATCCTGATACGGCACCTCACCATTTGCACCGATCTTTTTTGGTATGTACCAAAGATAGGCATTGCGCGCGCAATGGAAAGGAACAACGTTCGTCATTGCCGGAGCTGTGTACGGAGCGCCGTCGCCATCAGACCTCAATTCGTATTGTATTAACTGAAATTTCTTCCCGCTATCGGCTGCATAGTATAAGGGGGCTGCCAAATTTGTTTTCGCTGCAGGTGGAATACTAAAAGGCGCTGTATTTAGTGGGGACGATGGTCCACTACATGTCGAAGTACTCACCGTAGCTGCCGCATTTGTTTCTGCTACGAACACCTTTACATCCTCCCCTTGTCCTCCGGCAAGCACTCCTGGGCCGTCTTCCATCGGCGAACTCATATAACCAACATTCGACGCAAACTCCCACGGGATCGCCTGCTCGATCATGAAGTCGCGCGCATCGCTTGGGTTTGTTTCCTTGACGATGCCGTCGCCGACGTTCGCATTCTCATGCGCCATGATCACGGCGATCGGCTTATCGGCCTTGACGATCGAGCCGGACATGTCATCATAGTCTCCCTGATATGCACTCGTCGAACGAACGAAATACGTCTGCCCGTGATGAAGTGTCACTTCGTAGGGCTGCGGCTTTCCGGTCGCCCCTTGTCCCTGCGTTGCTCCGGGATGACCGCCGCCGGTGCGCGCATTTGGAATGATCGTTACGCGCGTATTGGCTTCTGCAGCGATGATCATAAAACACCCGTTGGACTTATCGGCATCGGCAATCGCCGGCGGCGATACCCACGCGCCAGCTCCCGGATTATCCTGCTCGGTCGCAACAACGTATTCTCTGCCCCACATCAACGTCGGCAGTGCGAGGTACCCTCCGCCAGCACATGGGCCACTCGAATAGTAATGGATTGTCACCGGATCGTTGGTGGTAATATGAATGGACCGGTATTCAGCGATATCGCCCGGCTCCGTTGGCCGTGCTTTGATTTGATCGAGAAGCACTTCGACTGTCCGGAATGCCTTCACGCTATACTTGACAGGAGCGCCTTCTTTTCCCGTCCCCGGATCAAAGTAGCTTACGAAGATCTCGTTATCAGTATACGAACTGACAAGCGCATACACTTTCACCTCAGCAAGCGCCAGACCGCTGAGAACGTTAGGATGCGATGGCGGAATATAGCCAAGGTAAAAGTCTCTTCCCTCAGAGAAAAGACCTTGAGCCAGAGCACTCCCCTGAATAAGCAGGACCACAAGCATCAGCAACCGCATGCCTATAAGACGCGCGAAGCTCCGAAGCGTCACAAACTATCTGGTGTCCGGTGCATAACCCTGTGGATAAAATGTGAACAGAAAGTTACATGGGCACCTTGCAGGCACCTATGTCGATGCATTATATTGGGGAGGCGTATTGTAACTGTATGCGAGGGATGAGGATGATCGGCAATCCAGTTGAAAGGCGTATAGGCGGATGGACGGATAGGCGGATGGAAAATGCGGTATGCGGTGCGTGTAAATTTCAAACAAGCATGTGGTGCACAACTATATTGGCGAATATCAAGAGGTTAGCTATACATGTTTCAGGCGTGTAAATTTTATGAGCAATGGGTTAGGTGGTCGGACGTACGGACGGTCGGGCGTTCGGGGCGGCAGCGTGTAAATTTCTGTGGACGATTGGCTGGCAAGTATAGACAAGCAGATGTGTATAGCTACGTTGGTATAAACAAAGGAGTTAAATACCCATGATTGCAGATGGTGTAAATTTTACCGTGACTCTCGGGCTAACTAGATGCAGCTCCTTAGCGTCCTTTGCGTCTTCTTTGCGCCTTTGCGTGAACCTCTTAGGATCCCCACTCGCCACCACGACTGGTGTAAATTTGACCGGGATTGGAAGGATTGAAAGGATTTGCAGGATAGGGTGTAAATATGGGCAGGCTACAAGACATCAGGGGATTCTTCGCTACGCTCAGAATGACGGCAACCGCCTACCCGCCCATCCGTCTATCCGCCTCGCAGCATCAACGCCTACATCCCACCACCAACCGCGCTTCCGAGACTACCTACGCCTCCGAAGCAAGTCGATACCACTTACCGACCTCCGGCGCACTGACCTTCGTGCCGGGGAATCGCTCGAGGATGGATTCGCCCAGGGCGTTCATGGCCGACTGGTCGCCGTGCGTCATGATGACGGACTTTGGCTGAAGGCGTTCGACGATCTCGAGCAATCCGTCGCGGCGGGCATGAGCGCTGAACCTGAAGCGCTCGATCCGGCAGCGAACCGGGACTTCCCGTTTCATCGTGCCGAACTTGATGCGTTTTCCGCGCTGGGCATTGGCAACTTCGTAGCCCGGTGTCCGCGGATCGGTGTAGCCGATAAAGCAGATAGCAAAATTTTCGTGGCGCAACCAGCGCTGCGCGAGAAGGTAGCTGGCAGTCCCCTCCTGCATCATACCGCTTGAGGCCAGGACGATGCTTGGTGTCTTGAAATACTTGCCGCCGAAGAGTCCGTCGCGACGCGGGACTTCGATCTGCGGAATGTCTTTCGTAAGCTTGTCGCTGCGAAGACGCGATTGACTATACTGGTTCTTGTCGTAGATCTCAGAGATCCTTCGACCAAGACCTCCGGTATAGATATCAACCTGCGGCAGACGCTTGGCGCACATCGCATCCCAGATCATTGTCAACGCTTCCTGCATCTTGCCAAGGGCAAAGCATGGGATGAGGATCGAGCCGCCTTCAGCGATCGTATGATTGATGATCTCGATCAGGCGATCAAGCTCCTGCTCACGATTATGGCTGAGATATGCATCCCACAAACCATTGGTACTTTCGGTAACGAGTACATCGACCGGATCATCGGGCAGTTCGGCTTTTCCAATAAGGTACTGGTCGTGCATGGCAACGTCACCGGTATGGAAGATTCGCTTGCCGCCGTATTCGAACAGGAGCCCGGCAGCTCCGAGAATATGGCCGCTCATGTAAAACGAAGCTTTGACAGATGAGCCGTTCGCGCCGATCGTCCGTGTCGAACCGAAGCGAACAGGTTCGAACGAATCGATGACTTCGGGAAGCTTCTCCTCCGTATAGAGCGTCAGGGCATCCATGACCTCTTTCGGATGCTGGCGCTGCATGAGGCTCGACGAGTTGGCGAGCATGACCTCGGCGATCTGGATCGTCTCGCTTGTTGCGATCAGCCGCGCCTGCGGCTGCGACTGCAGCACGTACGGTATTGCGCCGATATGATCGGAATGCGCATGAGTGATGATGAAGGTATTGACAGATTCAGGTGCCAGCAACTCGGTCTTCGGGAATGCATCCCATCCGGTCTTCTCCGGATGAAGCCCTGCATCGACGAGGATACC
>JANWLI010000172.1 GCA_025450975.1 Candidatus Kapaibacterium sp.
GTACTCTTGTCACCGGTTGCGCTGCTGCCAAGACAGACAATGGCAAGGGAATCGCGGGTAGTGGTTTCCATTGCATGTATTTGCCGATCAAGACGGGTAACGCAACAGATTTGTACATGGGCTATGACGGCATCCACTATGCTGCCACAAAAGGCGCTGAGATTATCGTCTGCTCCTGGGCGAACGATTCAGTGGATTTCATCGAGTTTATTGATTTCTTCTCGTCGATCATCGCATCGGCAACCGATCTCGGATCCCTGATCGTCGCATCGGCGGGCAATTTCTCATCCGATAACGATATCTTTCCCTACTATCCTGCTGTGTTCGATCGAGTATTGGCAGTCGGCGGGACGAAAAAAGATAACGACCAGGCTTGGCCGAATACCTGTTTTGGAAAAACGGTTGATGTGTATGCGCCTGCTGAAAGTGTGTTCACTACCGATCTGCCCGATAGTAATTCCTATGATGTTGCTTCAGGAACCTCGTTCTCTGCGCCACTGACGGGCGGCGTTGCAGGAATCCTTGCTTCAAAGTATCCTGCGTGGACACCAGAGCTTATTGCTCGCCAGATTGTAGTTACCTGTGATAACGTCGTTAACCCATCGAATCGCAACAAGTACTGGGGCCGCGTCAACGCCTACCGTGCGTTGACCGAACCGACATTCCCCGGACTTAAGATCACGACGTTCAGTGTCGACAATGTCGAAGGCGGTACCCTAGAGTACATTGATAAGAAGTACACGCTTGATGTGACATTTAAGAATCTCGTCAGCCCGGGTTCAGTGAACGTTGTCCTGCTCAATGGTGAGTATTACAATGTCAGTCAGGCTTCGGCGTCGCTTGGCACGATGAATACCGATGCGGAGAAGACCGGTCGATTTGTCTTTGAGCGCGATCCGCAGAAATACTGGGAGCCTACCGACGAGGTTCCGATAAAGCTTCTGTTCTATGCTACGGACGGCAACAAGTATAAAGACACCCTGGAGATCTATCTATTCGTTGTCGACGATCTTCCGTGGATCGTCGAGAGCGTTTCTTCGGAGACGGACGATCAGCTCATCGTTGAGAACTGGCCGAATCCGGCAAGCGCGGCGACGACCGTACGCCTCACACTTCGTGAGCAGGATGCAATTCGTGTGTCGCTTCGCGACATGCTTGGCCGCGAAGTGGTTGCAACGACCGAACAAGTGTATGGTGCAGGAATGCACGATGTACAACTCGATGTACAGGAGCTTCCGGCAGGATTGTATTCGTGTGTCGTCGAGTCCCGCAGTGGTATGCGTATCGTGCGGCAGCTTGTTGTTTCTCGATAAGAATTTTTATTTAGCGTTACTTTAAGGATAGTACAATGGACTTAGGATTTCCTATTTTATCAGTACTGACGTTTCTGCCCGTCTTGGGTATGATCGTCATTGCCCTCATCCACAAGGATAATGTAAAGATAATCCGAACGGTGACCATAGCAGTGACGGCATTGCAGATCGTGTTCTCGATCGTCCTGTGGATGACCTTCGACACGACACTTGCAGGCATCAATGACCCCAACAGCTTCCAGTACATCGAGCGTGTACCGTGGATCCGGATCGCCGGCCTTGGGATCTTTGGCAACGTCAGCATCGATTACTTCATGGGAATCGACGGCCTTTCGGTAACGATGATCCTCCTGACATCGCTCATCAGCTTTGTCGGTGCGATCGCAAGCTTCTCGATCACGAAGCAGCATAAAGGCTACTTCATGATGTACCTCTTGCTCGTCACCGGTATGATGGGCGTCTTCTGCGCACTCGACTTCTTCCTCTTCTACATTTTCTGGGAGTTGATGCTGCTGCCGATGTACTTCCTCATCGGTATTTGGGGCGGACCGCGCAGAGAGTATGCAGCGATCAAGTTCTTTATCTACACGCTCTTCGGTTCGGTCTTCATGCTGCTTGTGATGATCGGCCTCTACTTCTCGACCGTCGTGACGGGTATCGACCCGGCAACCGGTCAGCAGATCTCCTACCATTCGTTCAGCATCATCGACATGATGAATCCGGCGAACATGACGATGGGCATCTTCGCAACGATAGGCGACACCTGGCGATACATAGGGTACGGAGCGCTCTTCCTCGGCTTTGCTATTAAGATACCAAGGTTCCCGTTCCATACGAGGCTGCCCGATGCACACGTAGAAGCGCCGACGGCGATCTCGGTTATCCTTGCAGGCGTGCTGCTGAAGATGGGTACGTACGGTATCCTCCGCATTTGCTTCGGTATCTTCCCGGAAATTGCCGTTGCGACGAGCCAGTACATGGTGATCTTCGGATTTATCAATATTGTCTACGGTGCGTTCTGTGCAATGGCGCAGACGGACCTGAAGAAGCTGATCGCCTACAGTTCGGTCAGCCACATGGGATACGTGCTGCTTGGTATGGCGGCACTTAATAGCCAGGGAATGGTCGGCGCGATCTTCCAGATGTTTAATCATGGTACGATCACGGCCATGCTCTTCCTTTCGGTCGGCGTGCTTTACGATCGTGCACATACGCGCGGACTTAACGAGTTCGGCGGACTTGCCAATAAGATGCCGAAGTACTTCGCGCTTGTCGTGATCTGCTACTTTGCATCGCTCGGATTGCCGGGTATGTCGGGCTTCATTTCCGAAGCATTCGTCTTCCTCGGTGCATTCCAGACCTGGCAGTTCTGGACGATCCTTTCGACACTCGGCATTATCCTTACCGCAGCATACATGCTCTGGGCATTACAGCGTATGTTTCTCGGCAAGTTGCCCGAGCGTTGGGAAGGGCTGACCGATATTAACGGCCGCGAGCTTGTCTCGCTGGTGCCGCTTGCTGCGATCGTGATCTTCCTCGGCATTTACCCATCGCCGATCCTTGATCTGATGACGACGAGCGTTAACCAGCTTGTTGCTTTTGTTCAGGCCGCAGGCCCGAAGGCTATCGAAGCTGCAACTATCATCCGCTAAGAACGAATGGAAGAGCTTATTCAACCTGGTTCGATAGAACATCTCAAGGCGACAGCGGAGCAGACGCTTCCGTACGTCCAGTACAGTCTGGAGAAATTCTGGCCCGAGTCGTTACTGACGGCCGGTTTCATTCTCGCCATTATCCTCGATCTCTTCCTGCGCAAGACAAGCCATAAGAAGCTTACCGGCTACTTTGCGCTTCTTGTACTGGCAGTGGTCACGTATTTTTCATGGCAGCAGTGGGTCCCGTACGATGCAGCTAAGCCTTGGGAAGGTGGTCGTATTATTTTCCCGTACTCCCAATCATTCGGTAGTGGTCCATTTGCCCCTATTGCTGATGGGGTCGGCGGATTCATCACTGCTTACGGTATGTCGGTCGTCGACAACTTTGCCGTCTTTTTCAAACTGCTGATCGCTGTCTCGGCGATGTTCATCGTTTGTATGTCGCTCTTTTCGCGCGAAGTCGAAGAACGCGGCCGTCGTAACGGCGAGTACTTCTCGCTGCTGCTTGCAGTGACGCTCGGCATGTTCTTAATGCCTGCTGCGACCGATCTTATCATGATGTATATCGCCCTCGAGCTTGTCTCGATCACGAGCTACATCATGGCCGGCTTCATGAAGGATACCGATCGCGGATCCGAAGCATCGATGAAGTATGTGCTCTACGGCGCATTCAGCTCCGGGCTCATGATCTACGGATTTTCCATTCTCTATGGACTTACGGGCACGACGAATCTTGTTGCCATGAGGCAGATCCTGCAGACCGGCGTCGAAGGTGGTGGCATCAACATGATCGCTTTGTGGACAGGAGTGATCCTCTCGCTGGCGGGCATGGGGTATAAGATCAGCGCTGCGCCGTTTCACTTCTGGACGCCCGACGTCTACGAAGGCGCGCCGATCCCGGTCACCGCATTACTTTCCGTTGCATCGAAGGCAGCAGGGTTTGGGTTACTGATGCGATTCCTGTTGTTCGGCTTCCCGGTCGATCCGAAGACGGCATTGCCGCTGATCGACTGGCCGATCGTGATCGCCGTCCTTGCCGCGCTGACAATGACGCTCGGCAACTTCGCAGCGCTCCGGCAGAAGAACATGAAGCGTATGCTTGCGTACTCGACGATCGCGCATGCCGGGTACATGATGGTGGGGCTTGTTGCCGCAGGTGCAGGCGTGATGGCCATTGGCCTGAGTCGTGGCGCAAGCGATATGGGTATCGTCTCGATCCTGATCTACCTCGTATCGTACATGTTCATGAATCTGGGTGCGTTCTATTGCATTATGCTTATTGCCAATAAGATCGGCTCCGAAGAGATCGAAGATTACAAAGGCTTTGCAAAACGCTCGCCGCTCCTTGCTGTGAGTTTGACGATCTTCCTCGTATCGCTCACGGGTATTCCGCTCACGATCGGCTTCATCGGTAAGCTCTACGTCTTTACGGCCATCCTGGATCAGCCGAAGTGGATCTGGCTTGCCGTTGTGATGGTGCTGAACTCTGTTGTGTCGCTCTACTACTATGTTCGCGTCATGCAGGCAATGTTTATCAAGCAGGCAGACGCACAGCCGGTGGGTGATCTTGCAGTTGCTTCCGACGGCAGCCTGACGTACTCGATGGGTTCGAAGCTCTTCATCTTTGCATTCCTGGTGCCGACGATCGTCTTTGGTGTATACTTTACGCCGATCATTGATTTCGCCGGTCAGGTCATCCGGTTCTTCACCGTAAGGTAATGGTACCATTTGAACTGACGGTCGAAGAACTGAAAAAAATGCGCGATGAGGGCACACCTCATCAGCTTATCGATTGCCGCCGCGCAGACGAATTCTCCTTTTCAAATATCGGCGGCACGCTCGTCGAGATGGAGACGATCCCCGATCATCTCCACGACTTCACGGAAGACACACCGCTGGTCGTTATGTGCCGTACAGGCGCCCGTAGTGCCCGTGTAGCGCAATATCTCCGCCAGAACGGCTTCCCCAACGCCCAAAACCTCCAGGGCGGCATCTACGCCTGGAGCGAACGCATCGACCCGGAAGTGAAGCTGTATTAGTCAGAACTGGGATTTGTGGGATTAATGGGATTTTTGAGATTTTCCAGTTCAGACTTTGCTCCAGAAATATCTGACTGCATTCCCTAAACTCACCAGATCCAGCTTCCCGATCGGATGCGGCGAATTCGGATGCACGGCTAACGATGCCTGCGTCATGCCGATGGCTTTGTAGAGACGGTCGATTTCCTCGAGTGGCACCAGTTCATCGCGATCGCCGACACTTAAGAGGACTGGTACTTTTGATGCGTTAATATCTTCCACTTCCAGTTTTTTTGTACGGAAGTTTTCCATGATCGAGCGCATGAGGGCCGTTGCGCGGTCAAGGCCGTTAGCTGCATGCATTCCTGACAAAATGTCAAACCCTTTCTGCGAGCGGTTGCGGATGGTTTCGACCGATGCCTGCTCGCAATTCTTCACGATAGCGTCTTCCGTCCAGTAAAACTTCATCGCGTGCGAGACGACGCTGCGAATACGCTCCGGCGCACGGAAAGCTGTCTGCAAGCCAACGTATCCTCCCAGGCTGTAGCCGATGATGTCAACGCGCTCAACTTTTAAGTGATCGAGCAGGGCAAGGACGTCCGTCGCCAGATCATCGTAGGTCAGGCTTTCTCGTGTTGTCGTGCTTTCTCCATGAGAAGGGAAGTCGAGAAGGATTTGCGGATGGCTGCTAAAGAGCTCTCGAATTTTTCCGAATTCGTTTCTCGTGGAAAGCGCACTGTGCAGAAATAACATCGGCATTCCGGCGCCTTCGGTAACTTCGAATGCGATCTTCGCAGTATCGGTTTGTAGGAATTGTGTGGGCATAAAAAAAAGCGGACTTGAGCAAGTCCGCTTTTCAAATTTACGACAGGTTCTCGCTTAGAGATTTCCGCGTAATGCCTGCTCGCGCTCAATCGCTTCGAAGAGGGCTTTGAAGTTACCCTTGCCGAACGAGCGGCCGCCGCGGCGTTGGATGATCTCAAAGAACAGCGTGGGAC
>JANWLI010000173.1 GCA_025450975.1 Candidatus Kapaibacterium sp.
TGCCTTCTGCTCGTAAGTATCGCTCAGCTTCAGCAAACAGTGCATAGGCAACTTCCTCGTCGTCAATGCATTCGAAAAAGCCGAATTCGCCGGCCTTCTCGTTGTGGACTTCGTTATGACGGTTATTGATAATTGCGCCGATACGCCCGACGATCTTCCCATCGCGTTCGGCAATGAATAACACCGAGCGCGCATGTTTGTAAAATGGGTTTTTCTCTTCGTCGATGAGCTTCATGCGGTCCATCACCAGCGGCGGCACCCAGTGCGGGTCGCCGGCGTAGATGTCCCACAGCATGCGGACAAATGCAAGCTTGTCTTTTTTCGATGCGACCTTCCGGACGGTGAGAGACACGGGAAGTTTACTGAAGTTTTCCGTAGGATTTCTGCATGATCTGCCCAGCTTCGAACGATGCCTTCTGCGAGGCAATGCTGGCCGAAGACTGCTTCTTGATCTGCTTTTCTACTTTGCCGATGATCTTCTCGTAACCCTTCATCTGCGTACGATCCTTGAAAATGATCTTGCCATCCTTCGTTTCTGTATCGACAGTCTTCATAAACTGCAGAAGCTCGAGCACATTCGTATACAGGCCGGAAAGCGACTGCGTATACTTGTAAAACGCACCCTGATCAAGCGTGTACGCGTCGACAAACTCCTTGAGATACTTCTTCTGCTTCGACTTTGGCAGGTAGACACGAAGCGCTGCGACCGAATCCATGATGCGGGCTTTTTCCTTATCGCTGGTTGCTCGGTAGACATCAAGGTAATCGACAAATTCCTTGATCACCGGAATATTTGCTTCGACCTTATCTTTCGTAAGATTTTCGACCTCGAGCGGGCGAAGCTTGTTCACTTTGGTGACTTCGTCGTTAAAGATCTCTGCACGTAAATTGATGGTCTGCATGACGCTGTCGATAAGCTCCGCAGCGCTATGGTTGACCATATCCATCACCACATCCGATTGCGCATGTGCAAGACCGAATGATAGCACGAGCAGCACGATAGTAAGTACTCTTTTCCCCATGATCTAACTCCCTGACACTAGTAACATAGAAACATTAGAAACGAAGCCGTAGCTTCGCCGTTGGAATAAACTCTTTGCCTTGCGGTCCTTCGATCATTCGCAGATCTCCCTGCAACCGCAGCGGGCTGTTATGGCTCTTCGTAAGCAACACCGCATCGATAGCCGAAAGTACCCGATTCAGAATGAGACCAAACAGAAAGTAATCGGCCGTTTCATACTGATAGTTCATATTGGCACGCATATCGGCATGCCGCAGATACAAACTCGACGGCCCACCCGACTGATGATCGACCCAGCCATGCGTAAACTGCAGATATTTCGAGATCAGTTCGTAGTACTGCTGCGACCCTTTCGCGGGAAGTCGATGCGAGATCGGGAATCCCTGCACAAATACAGAAAGCGTATCCTCAGCATCATTGATCTGGGAAAAATCCGTTGGATCCACGATCCGTTTATTAATATCCGATTTATCGAGCAGCCAGTTCAGCGTATCGGCATACCGCGCCGGATCCCAGTTCTCGTCGGCAAATGCACGGAAGGCGGTCGCCGAATCGTCACCACGTGCTAAGTACGTAAAATGACCGAACCACAGACCTGCATCGATCGCCGTGAAGATCATCCCGCGCCAGATCTGATCGCCGACATAGTACTCGCCCAGACCAGGCAATACCAGCGACAATGCCGCAGCTAAGTACGGACTTTTGCGCGATACTGCTTCCGGTTCATCGGGAAATAGATCTGCTTGTTGTACCGGGTCGGCAAATCTGCCGTATATCACTTCGAGCGGAAAGTCATGAATAGCAGCAACCGATTCCGCGGGGAGGAATTGTGCTCGTAACCACGTGCTTACGATACAGAACGAAATGACGACCGCTACTCGCACGTCGGCCTGGGGATTACCACGTAATGCCTAAGCTGAACCGCAGCGTATTGGCAAGTGGATGGTTCTCTTCGAACGTATTAATATAGCTGAAGTCGAACGTATACGAATCGTAGCGCAATCCCGCACCAAACGTAAGGTACTTACGTCCACCGACGCGCACACCTTCGCCGTAGTACCCGGCGCGGAGTGCAAGCAGTTGATCGTACCAGTATTCGACACCGGCTGAATACATCAGCGACTCACCTGTGTTTTCGTCCCACGAAGTGATCAACGATTTCGGCAGGTTGTCGGCAACGCCCGTCGAATCGTTACGCTTGACAAGCAGCTTCGCAAGATCTACGGCGACCGTCAACTCGTTATACTCATCAACGTACGCTTTGTATGCCGTACCAATACGGAGGATCGTCGGAAGCGGATCGGCCTGTTCGACGTCGACGTAACGAACCTTCGGACCGAGGTTGGCAAGGTTAAAGCCGATCGAGAAACGGTTGGCAAGCTCTTCGATATACGTTGAATCGGGTTTCCACAGCGCGCTGACATCAAAGCTGACCGAACGGCCGATGCCGTTCTGCTTTTCCTGGCCGACGGCGATCGGCGAAAGCGACGACTGGATGTAGCGGATACCACCGCCGAATCCCCAATCGGGCGAAAGCTTCGTTGCGTACGCTAGGAACACCGAATACTCGAACGAATGAAACGTACCGAGCGGATCGGGAGAATTTTCCGTCGTGTAGATAAACTCGCCTAGATTCAAAAAGGTAATGTTCGCTGCGATCGTCCCGCCAAACTCTTCTTCGTCATTCCACTTGAACGTGGCATAATCGTAGAATAGGTCGCTGTTGAACTGTGGCAGCCACTGCGAGTGCGTGAGCACGACTTCTTTGCCTGACTGGAAAGCAAGGCCGGAGGGATTCCAGAACATGGCGTTCGCATTATCGGCAATACCGGTACCACCGTCACCCATACCGCTGGCGCGGGCATCGGGAGCAATGAGTTGGAAGGGCACTGCCGACGTCGTGATCTGTGCATGCGCCGTGAGCGCACCCAGGGCAATGAGGGCAGTGATAAATACTATGGTTTTCTTATACATTGGTTCTCCTAAAACTTATTATTGCCTGAGCTTGAGTACGTGGAAGACGCCTCCGGCGCGCGCTGCTTCACCCGATAACCGGTCCTCGATCTGAATATGATAGATGTACGCACCGTCAGGTACCAGTGACCCTTCGTCGTCGCGAACATCCCAAAAAACTTTTACGTCGTTGACGGTCACACCATGAGCGCTCAGGCTTCGCACCTTTCGCCCATCGGACGTATAAAGGTTGATCGTCACGTCGACCGGATTCTGCGGGCTCGATGGCTGCAGGAAGCTGAATGTCGTGCCGTTATGCACCGGGTTTGCACTCAGCGCCACATCAAAGATCTCATACGGATCGCCATCGCGGGCGATAAACTCTACCGTTGCTTCTGCCTGATTGTTGAGCGCATCGAAGGCACGCACATGGAGTACGTTCTTCCCAAGCGGAAGCTCTGCCTGCTGCTCGGCGGTCCCGCCGGTGTAATCGTCTTGTCGCGACACGTACGATTCGGAAAGATCGATGATGCTCGATGTCGCATCGTTGACCCAGCCGGCGAACGAGTGGCCGATGCTTGAGGTCGACGTGTTCAGCCCGCTCATATCTTCGACATCGACGATGATCTTCGAGTGAATGGGCACGACATCGCCGGAGTTGAAACGGCGGTTGCCAATATAGACCGTCAGCTTCGGACCTTCACTATCGGCGGCATGTGTTGTATCGATGCCAAAGACCTGGATATTCGTCGCAGCGCCGAGTGCCGAGCGGAAATCGTCAGAGAACGCAAGCATCTGCAGCTTCGCATCGAGCGAATCGAACTTAATATCTTTCGGCACGATGAAGGTCGCACTGAAGCGGCCGTCCGTTACGGTTGCCGTACCGCGATAGAGGATCGGTCCTTCGATGTTCCACTTGTCGGTGATCGTCGATCCCTGCTCGTCGGTAAAGACGGTCGTCTGCGAGATGCTCGTCGGTGCATCGCGAAGCGTCAGCGTCGTCGTGCCGTTAAACCCAGCGTCGAAGTCGCTGCCATCGCAATTCGATGAGATAAAGCCGGCGATCGTTACTTTCGAGAGCGCCTTCATGGTGAAGGGCTCCGGAGCTGCATCGTTATACGGAACGCCGTTGATCGACTCGACGATCACATGCTGGCGCGGGATCAATAAGCGTTGCGACGGATCACCCAGAATGAAAAACTTATTCGCATTGCCCGGCGAACCGACCTTGCGTCCGGCAACATAGCCGAAACCGACCGGCGTCGTTGCATCCGTACTCGTGCACGACACATCGAAGAGCTTCTTGTAAAACTCTTCCACTAACTCTTCGTCAGCATAGACGGAGCGGCAGGTCCCGAGCGAGCCGATGATGCCGCCATCGGATTTGATGAGCAACATCACACCGCCCGAGAGCTCGTCATAATTATCGAATGCTGTAAAGTCGCAGGTGGCAGTCGTCAGATAGGTAAGACGATTCAGGTTTGAAAGCTTATTGATCGTCGACGGTACTTTCAGGATCGATTCATGCGTCCAGACATTCGGATTACCATGCCCAACAAACGAAAGCAGGACTGCGCCCGTGTTGAAGGCATTGACGATCGCCTCTTCCTGCTGTGGTTTCAGACGCTGACCCGATGACGTAAACGTACTCGGATACGTAACGCCGTAAACCTTCTCGACCGTCAAGCGCTTATCGACACCCTTGATCTCATTCTCTGTATCGTTAATATGCGGAAGCGGATCGTTACTCTTTGTACCTTCCGTCCAGTAGCGGTCATCGGCAATAAAGACAGTGCGCGCGCGCCAGCTTCCCTCTTCGCTCGACGTTTCATACCGGATCACCTTGTCGACGTAGACTTTCGCCTCGTCCGCGTCGCGCACGGCAATACGTCCGGGAGCCATATCGAGTATATCGCCTCCGCCCTGCTTCGGCACTAACTTCACGAAGAACGCATCGTCCGGAACATACTCCGGATGTTCGCGGCGATAGACTTGTAGCGAACCGAAGTTGTTCGTTTCATAGACAGGAATATGCAGCGGCAGCTGCGTCTTACGATTCTGGTAATCGGTATGGCCCTTGCCAAAGAGCGAAACAAATGACGGGACCGTCTTGTCGTTGGCCGTTGTGTGATGGAGCGTATAGGCAAGAAAGTCACGGATCGCTGTCAGATCTTTTGCTCCGTAAGCAAACTCTTTGTAGATATCCTCAATGGTGACCACGGCAACACTGATCGGGCCTGTCGCCTGACCGCCGCGACGACGCTGCTCGGCAAGGCGTTCGCCCTGCTCTTTATAGGCATCCGGAACAACGATGATCATCTCGGCGCCATGCTGACCAACACCACTACGTAGGGTTGGCATATTCGTTGAAGAAAGCTCCGGCGTCAGCAGATCGCTTTCGCGGAATGCGATAAAGCGGCGCATTGCCTGCCCCGGGGCCTGCAGATCGGTTGTGATCGCAGCACCGGAGGAAACAGCTACACGAAACGGCTTGCGTGCACTCGAAATATCCCACAACTCTGCATTCGATGCATCGGCGATCGTCAGACGATACGATAATGAATCGTTGGCAAGGAAGAACGGGATCGCTCCAGCCGAAAGACTTGCTACGCGCTGATAGTAGATCTCAATAAAGTTGAGCCAGTACTGCGGCTGCTTCTCCGATGAGATGGCCGAGATCGTTAACGTTGCCGGCACACCGGCACCCTCCACAGGGAAGATCGCATCCCAATTGCGTAACGAGTAGAACGGACTTTCTGACAGATCGGCGATCGTCCTCCCGGAAATCGTACCGAGCG
Organism: Candidatus Kapaibacterium sp.; assembly: GCA_025450975.1. Lineage (GTDB taxonomy): Bacteria > Bacteroidota > Ignavibacteria > Palsa-1295 > Palsa-1295 > JANWLI01. Next base: position 5,773 of record JANWLI010000173.1, read on the forward strand.
CCGAGCCGTTGATCTTAAACTCGAACGTGTGGGACGACGTTGCGCGCGAATTCGTCGCAGGACGGATAAATGTCGCTTCCGATGTATAGCCCGGAAGCTGTGGAAGATTGATGTTAATATCGACACCCCGCGTGATCGGCTCTCCGACAAACTCGCGGCTGTAGTTCGGATACTCGAAGTTCAGTTCGTTCTCCTGCAGGACTACCACCGGCACCTTATCGCGTGCAACAGGCTGGCCACTTACTTCGTCGGCATTGTCGACGACGCGACTTTCTGCAGCACTGCCGCCGACTTTCAGCATGAAGTGACCGCTCGACGAATACGGATTCGTCATGTGGTAGATCTGCCAATGCTTGTCGTTGACCCAGCTCGGCATCGGCTCCGGACTGTATCGCCAATCGTGCATTCCCGGTGCGTAGAACCGAAGCTCGCGGAACGAGCCGCCCGAGGTGCGCACATCGATTCCAACTTCAGCCAGTTCGCCTGTAACACTATCAAGCCCTTCTGGCACCATTTTCGCGCCGTACCCATAGAGTGCGATCGTCGACGCATCGGCATTCGAGATGCCGTACTGTGCAAGCTGCTCAGCAGTGATGCGGTAGACGCCTTCTTCCGTCGTCTTGATCGCAACCCACTTTTCTTCGCCTGCCTGCGCAATACGCTTTGCGCCAAGCGATGGCTGCCTGATCGTCGAGGTAATTGCTTTTGCCGCCGAGCGATAGAACTCTGCGACGTTGCCATTAATAAAAGTTGTACGGAAAAAATCTGTTTCGCTTGTTCCAACAGAGGCAGGCGTGCCTGCGCCGCTGAACTTGACACTCAGGATCAACTCTTTGACGAGGCGTATCTGGCCTGCTTCGCGGCGAACGGCATGTACTTCCACATTGGCAGAGTACGCAGTGCGCGTCATGCCGGTTTGTGTGAACGTATACACCGGTAGCGATGAAACCCCTGCATATTGTGCAGCATCGCGGATGTAGGTCGTACGAACGATGCCATCACGCTTAACATGCGTGGCAACCGGAGCAAGCTCGATGCCTGATACTGTCTGGTACTTCTCTGATACGATCTCGATGGCGGGATTCTGGTTTGCAGGAAGAAGCAGCGGAAGCATGAGCTTCAACTCGCCGGGACCGCCAACTGCGTTCACATCAATACCACCGGAAAAATCTACGCGGACTACCTGGCCGTGCTCTGTTGCGATCGTATCGAGTCGATACTCAGGCGCAACGCGAACGATCAGTTCAGATGCAGTCGACGAA
>JANWLI010000174.1 GCA_025450975.1 Candidatus Kapaibacterium sp.
GTTGGACCTCCGCCTCCTCGTGGTCTCGGGAGCTATCGTCGTTGTCGTACGAGTCGATCGAGAGTATCGCAGCGTAGATCCCCCTTCCTATACTCCATAGTGTGACAACTCCGTAGCTAATGCCTTCCCGATCCTTGTCGCGACGGTGCAGAGCGACAAACGTAATCTTCTCGAACTTACCGATATCGGTATCAATACTTTCAAGGAACGCCTGCAGACGATCCCCGGCGTCAGCGAAGTCCGCATCTGGGGTGAAAAGAAGTATGCGATCCGCCTCCTCATCGATCCTGCTAAGCTTGCAGCCTATCAGCTATCGCCGACCGATATTCGTAATGCGCTCAACCGTGAGAATGTCGAACTTCCGACCGGCCGAATCGAGGGCTACGGCACGGAGCTGACGATCCGCACCTTCGGGCGCCTGCAAACGCCGGAAGAATTTGAAAACCTTATCATCAAAGAGACCGCTGAAGGATCGGTCGTAAATCTTCGTGACATTGGCTCCGCTGTTCTCGCGCCGGAAAATGAACGTACATTGCTCCGTGGCAATAACAAGATCCCGATGATCGGCGTAGCCATCACGCCGCAGCCCGGATCGAACTACATCGCTATCGCTGACGAGTTTTACAAGCGCCTCGACCACATCAAGGCGGAAATGCCGGGTGATCTTACCGTGTCGATCGCGATCGATGCGACACGCCAGATCCGCAATGCTATTCTCGAAGTCGAAGAGACGATCCTTCTCGCATTCATACTCGTCGTGCTTGTCATCTTCCTCTTCCTGCGTAACTGGCGCACGACGCTGATTCCCGTCATCGCCATTCCGATCTCGCTTATTGGTACGTTCTTCATCATGTACGTCGCTGGATATTCGATCAATATCCTGACGCTGCTCGGCATTGTGCTTGCAACAGGTCTCGTCGTTGACGACGCCATCGTCGTGCTCGAAAATATTTACCAGAAGATCGAGCGAGGCATGGATCCGCGCAAAGCCGGACACGAAGGCTCGAAGGAGATCGTCTTCGCTATTATCTCGACAACGATCACGCTCGCAGCAGTCTTCCTGCCGATCATTTTCTTACAGGGCGTTACTGGCAGACTCTTCCGCGAGTTCGGCGTCGTCGTCGCTGGCTCGGTACTTATCTCTGCGCTCGTTTCGCTGACGCTTACACCGATGATGAGCGCGAAGCTCCTTCGCCACACAAAACAGCAAGGCAAATTTTTCCGCATCACCGAAGCATGGCTCAATGCATTCACCGCAGCGTACAGGCGTTCGCTCGACCGCTTTATGCGTGCTCGTTGGGTCGCCATTCCCGTCATGGCAGTCTCCTTCGGCCTCATCTACTTCATCGGTGCAGGACTTCCCTCCGAACTTGCACCCCTCGAAGATAAGAGTCGCCTGCAGCTCAACATGACCGCTCCCGAAGGTACATCGTACGAAGCGATGGATGCGTATATGCTCGACATCGTCGGCGCGCTTGATACACTAGCCGAACGCGATGCTATCATTGCAGTCACTTCTCCTGGCTTCGGCGCAGCTTCTGCCAATAGCGGATTTATCCGCTATGCGCTTACCGATCCTACCATGCGCAATCGTTCGCAGCAGGAGATCGCCGACTACATCTCGACAATGGTCAAGCAGAAGACATTTGCACGAACCTTCGTCATTCAGGAACAAACGATCTCCACTGGCGGCGGGCGTGCAGGATTGCCTGTTGAGTATGTTGTGCAGGCACCGAATTTCCAGAGGCTCAAAGAAGTCCTGCCGAAGTTCGTCGACGAAGCGCGTGCAAATCCCGCATTCTCGGCAGTCGATGTCAACCTCAAGTTTAACAAGCCCGAGCTGACGGTCGAGATCGATCGCGATCGCGCTCGTGCACTCGGCGTCTCCGTCCTCGATGTGGCCGAAGCGCTTCAGCTCTTCTTTAGCGGACAACGCTACGGCTTCTTCGTCATGAACGGCAAGCAGTATCAGGTCATCGGTCAGGCAACGCGCGCAGATCGTGATGAGCCGCTCGATCTCAGCTCGATCAACATTCGCTCGCGTAGCGGAGAACTTGTTCAGCTCGACAACCTGATCAAAACATCCGACCAGAGCAGCCCGCCGCAGCTCTATCGCTACAATCGTTATGTATCGGCAACCGTCTCCGCTCAACCTGCGAATGGGCTGACGATCGGCGACGGCATTAAGGCGATGGACGCAGTTGCCGATAAAGTCCTTGACGAAACATTCGCAACGGCACTCTCCGGCACCTCGAAAGAATTTGCAGAAAGCTCGGACACGCTGATGTTCGCCTTCCTGCTTGCACTGGTACTGATCTACCTGATCCTCGCAGCGCAGTTCGAAAGCTTCTCCGATCCGCTGACGATCATGCTTACCGTGCCGCTCGCGCTTGCTGGTGCATTGCTTGCACTCTGGGCAACCGGACAGACGCTGAACATCTTCAGCCAGATCGGCATCATCGTACTCATTGGTATCGTGACAAAGAACGGCATCCTGATCGTCGAGTTTGCAAACCAGAAAAAGCGCGAAGGCCTCAGTCTCCGTGATGCTGCGATCGAAGCAGCGTCGCTGCGTCTACGCCCCATCCTCATGACAAGCCTAGCCACTGCACTAGGCGCCCTGCCAATCGCTCTGGCACTTGGTGCGGCAGCTAAGAGCCGCGTCTCCATGGGCATCGCCATCATCGGCGGCCTCATGTTCTCGCTCATCCTGACGCTCTACGTCATCCCTGCGCTGTACACGTTCCTCTCGAAGAAACGGAAGGTGGAGATTGCTCAAGGCTTGACAGACGTTCACCATATACCGGCGGAGCAGCCGGCCGTGCTGTCCTGATTGAACCAATTGTCGTTGGCTCTCGTATAGTTTTCCGTGACATTACTCGATACCCTCAAGCAACGCCCGCTCGTCTTTGACGGCGCTACTGGTACGCATCTGCAGACGCAGAAGCTTACAGCCGACGATTTCGGCGGCGAGCACTTTGCCGGCTGTAACGAACTGCTTGTCGTGACCAAGCCCGACGCCGTGCGCGCAGTCCATCGCGACTACCTCGAAGCCGGCGCAGATATTATCGAGACAGACACCTTCGGCTCCGCGTCCATCGTCCTCGTTGAATACGATATCGCCGATCGTGCCTACGAACTTTCGAAGAAAGCTGCCGAGATCGCCAAAGAAATGGCGCAGCAGTATTCGACGAAAGTAAAACCCCGCTACGTCGCAGGTTCCGTCGGACCGACAACCAAGCTTCCCTCGCTCGGCCACATCGGCTTCGACGATTTGCGAGCAAGTTTCTATACGCAGATCGCCGGCCTCATCGATGGCGGCGCCGATCTGCTCTGCATCGAAACCTGCCAGGACATCCTGCAGATGAAATGCGCCCTCGCAGCAACGCAAGATCTGTTCGCTGAACGTAAGATCCAGCTCCCCGTCATCGCATCGGTAACGATCGAGACGATGGGTACAATGCTCATGGGTACGGAGATCGCCGCAGCGCTCACAGCGCTCGAGCCATTCGATTTTGTTTCTGCCATCGGCATGAACTGCGCCACCGGACCGAAAGAGATGGAAGAGAATATCCGTTATCTCGCACAGAACTCCGTGAAGCCGCTCTTCTGTATGCCCAATGCCGGACTGCCGGAAAATGTCGGCGGCGTTGCGCACTACCATCTCACGCCCGAAGAACTCGAGCGCTGGATGAAGCACTTCGTCGGCGATCTCGGCGTGCAGATCATCGGCGGCTGCTGCGGTACGACGCAGCATCACATCAAAAAACTTGCTGAGCTCTCCGAGCGCATCACACCGCACGGCCGCGAAGTGTCGTGGACGCCGGCTGCTTCGTCGATCTACTCGCAGGCAACAATGCGCGTCGATCCGGCGCCCGTCATCGTCGGTGAGCGTTGCAATACGAACGGCTCGAAGAAATTCCGCGATCTCATTCTTAAAGAAGACTACGATGCAGCCGTCGCAATGGCCAAAGAGCAGATTAAAGAAGGCGCACACATGCTCGATCTTTGTGTCGCCTACGTCGGCCGCGACGAAGTCCGCGACATGCATGAAGTGATGAAGCGCTTCAATACTGCCGTCACGCTGCCTGTTGTCATCGACTCAACCGAGTATCCTGTCATTGAAGAAGCGCTGAAGCTCTACGCAGGCCGCGCTATTATCAACTCCATCAACATGGAAGACGGCGAAGAGCGCATGGCACATGTGCTCCCACTTTGCAAGCGCTACGGCGCAGCAGTGATCGCGCTTACCATCGACGAAGACGGCATGGCGAAAACGCGCGAGAAGAAATTTGAAATTGCCGAGCGTATCATCGATATCTCGGTAAACAAGTACGGCATTCGCGAAGAGGACATTATCTTCGATACACTCACCTTCACACTAGGTTCAGGCGACGAGGAATTCCGCAAGTCGGCGATCGAAACGATCGAGGCGATCCGTATGATCAAGAAGGCGCATCCGAAGTGCAAGACGATCCTCGGTGTATCCAACGTCTCGTTCGGACTCAATCCGCACATGCGCCATGTGCTGAACTCCGTCTTCCTCCACTATGCGATCGAAGCAGGACTCGACATGGCCATCGTGCACTCAGGCAAGATCATGCCGCTCCACAAGATCGACGACGAAGGCCGCGAACTCGCAAGAAAGCTCATCTTCGACGAGCGCGAGTGGGCAGCGGCGGCGTAGGAATGCATATGAAAGCCAAGCTGCAACTTAGGAAACCTGAAAGATGGCAAGATTTCGAATCCTTATGCAAAAAATTGTGGGGCGAGATCTGGCAGGCCCCAGAAATTAAGAAGAATGGAAGGTCGGGCCAAGCACAACATGGAGTTGACATTTACGGTGTACCTAAAGGTGAAACGGGCTATTATGGGATACAATGTAAAGGAAAGGACGATTATACTAATAGCACGCTTACTGAAAAAGAGGTAGACAAAGAGATTGAGAATGCGAAATCGTTTGATCCTCCTCTAAAAAAATTTTACTTCGCTACTACTGCTAACAAAGATGCACAGATAGAGGCGTATGTAAGAAATAAGGATTTAGATAGCCGAGCTAAAGGCGGATTTGAAATTCACTTATATTCTTGGGAGGATATAGTGGATTTAATTGATGAAAACCGACTCACGCATGATTGGTATGTTAATAGCAACAATTTCATTACGAGTAAAGGGGCAAAGCTTACATTCTCAAACAATGAAGAGACATTGATCTTAAGAGTACCTTTCATACGGAAAGTTATTAAATATAGTCTTTTAAAAAAGGTTCAAGAACGAAACCCCTCTGAAGATGCGAGGCTAATGGTTCACTCGCTTTGGTCAACAAAATCTCCGTTTACAAATACACGTGAAGTTGATAAAAGCTACGAGTCATTTTTTTTAAGGATACATAATACAGGAAATTCTCCGATTGAAGAGTATAAAATCCATCTTCGTTTCATTGGGGAATTTCGCCAAATAAAAGGTCCCTCTTCCGGTTTCTGGTCACCCGCTGAAAAAAAATATATTCGACTAGATGTAAATACTTACATTAATGAATCTGAGAAGACAGGGAGAATAATACCACTTGACAAGGTTTTAGTCCCGAGTGACACTCTCGCTTTTGATGATATCACTATATACCCACATTTTGATACTAACTTGGAAATACATTGGAAATTGGTAAGTACGGATTTTCAAGAGTCGGGAATTCTGTCCATGACTATCGAACCAGATATTAAGGATGAAATCATTCCAAGATTCGTTGAGTCAGAATCGGATATTAAACCAGATGAGATCACGGTTGAACCCCTTATTGTCACTGAAGAATACCATTTTCTTTATTAAGCTTACCCCATCCCCTTATCCTCGGTAATACTCGCATCCGGCGGCGGCTCTGAGGAGACCACCTCGCCCGGCGGCGTCGCTTCCATCGGCGTGCCGGGAGTGGTAATATCTTCTGGCTGCTTTGGCAGATCGCGATACTTTGTAGCTCCGACTGCCGCGCCGATAAAGGCGAGACTTGTCAGCCAGAATCCCCATTCGATCTGGATGCCCATGCCGCCCATCATGTTGCCGAACTCGCCGCCGGTCGATGGTGGAGGCGCATCGCCGTTTTCGCCTAGTCCGGTGCCAGCGCCGCTCATCTCTTTGGCAAAGTTCGCCTTCTGGTCCTGGATCTTGATGTAGGTCATCGCCATGACAAAGACGCCAAGGATCGCAACGATTATCGTCGGCATCATCGCAGAAGCAAGCCGGTTCTTATTCTTGAAGATCACGTATATCGCAATAATGCCGATCGCCACCAGTGGCACGCCCCATATCGTGAGGTCGGCGCCAAAGGCATCGCCTCCGCCGGCTCCAGCACCGAGATCGCCCATCATGCCACCGCCGCCGCCGGAACTACCCGAAGCAAGATCGATGCCGCTCCAGGTCATCATGTTGCCGCAGCTCACCCACGGCGCAAAAAATCCAAGCAGTGCTACGGCTGCAGCTATGGGGGAAAATAAGTTCTTATTCATAGGCTAAAGACGATGAGTGAAGTAGATACAAAGATACTATAGGGATTAGTGATTAGGGGCTAGTGGCTAGTGACAAAATAGCCTTCATCTTTGTTAGTTACCCCGTTAAAAATCACGAAGTATGGGCAGAGCATTCGAATTCCGGAAGGTACGTAAGTTCAAGCGCTGGGCGAAGATGTCCAAGGCGTTCACTAAGATAGGCAAGGAAATCGCCATTGCCGTTAAGCTTGGCGGACCCGACCCGCATTCCAATCCGCGCCTCCGCGCAGCGATCCAAAATGCCAAAGGCGCCAATATGCCCAAGGACCGCGTCGAAAATGCCATTAAGAAAGCTTCGAGCAAGGATGCGGAGAGCTTCGATGAAGTCGTCTACGAAGGGTATGCGCCACACGGCATCGCCCTTGTCATCGAAACGGCTACCGATAACCCCACCCGTACCGTCGCCAATATCCGCAGCTACTTCACGAAGCTTGGTGGCTCACTCGGCACATCCGGCTCCGTCGATTTCATGTTCGAGCGCAAAGGCGTGTTCAAACTCCCTGCAAAGGATGTAAAATTTGACGAGCTCGAAATGGAGCTGATAGACTTCGGTGCAGAAGATATTAAAGTCGAAGAGGATGAAGTGATGGTCTACACGTCCTTCAATGATTTCGCCGGCATGCAGAAAGCCCTCGAAGAAAAAGGCGTCCCCGTCACCGAAGCGAATATCGAGCGCATTCCGATGACCACGAAAGAACTCGGCGAAGAAGAAGCAACGGAAGTCTTCGAACTCATCGAACGTATCGAAGAAGATGACGACGTCCAGTCGGTGTACCACAACGTCGCCTAGTCAATGATCAATGTGGAATGTGCAATGATCAATTGTACATTGATAATTGCCACAAGCTACTTATATCCTAAGAGTCCGGAAAATCTGCCGAGCACTTCGATCTGCTTCGAATAGAATTTTTCTACGGTCGTCGTGTACGTCACCGTATCGATGGTATACGTTGAGTCCTCATATCGTGAGTAATACGTGTACGGCTTGAAGTGGAATGTACCGATGATCGATCCATAGTACTGCCCTCGCGAAAGCACCGAGACTTTTCCTATACCCGGCTCCGGGCTTGGCGGATCGCCTTCCCACCACGAGGGAGGAGTTGTCAGATAAAAAAAGAGCGAATCAGGATATGCATTGTCATTTCCCGAATACCAGAACTTCGGCGCATCCATTGAATCGTACGTCATCACAGGGATCGTGAATGTACCATCTCCGTTGATCGCCGAAGTACGAAAGAACA
>JANWLI010000175.1 GCA_025450975.1 Candidatus Kapaibacterium sp.
CAGAAGACGATTCGCCAGATCGAACGGATTATGCCCGAGCCCGGCGATCGCCTTATGTCCCATCTCGGTATGCCGCGTCTCATCCCAGATGATGCGCGCCATATCGTAGTCAAACTCGAACGGCACGTCGCGGATCTCATAGAGCACATTCGAAAATGTCTCGATCGCATCGAGCTCGTCGCGCTGCGTGCGGATAAGATTCAGCTTCGTCTCGTCAAACTCCGTCTCGTACTGAAGTTTCCCTTCGTCGGCGATCTTGTACTCGTACGTTTTATCGAACGTCGTGAACCGCGGATCGCGCGTCGCGATGAACGAGCGCTTGAACTCGCCCGTCTGCTTCGAGCGCAGATCTGCCGGCGTCGGCTCGCGCTCGCTTGTGCCGGTAACGCCACCGATCGAACGCAGCAGCTTCTCCAGATGCACCTGCCACATCGTGACCTCGGCCGGATCGTAGCCGCCTTTGATATACGCGTTCATCGCCGCAATTCCCCAGCGACGCATCTCGTCATAATCGAAGAGGATCAACTTGATTGCGCGGACCGTCGGCGCATCGGCGACCTGGTCGGTCAGTTCAAGGTGACGGCGATACGCATGCTCCATATACGGAAGCAGCACGCCGTACATCCCACAGAGGAAGTGTGCCGGCGATTCCGATGCCATCAGCTCTTCGATGAAGAGCTCGATCTCGTCGTTGCGATAACTATCGGTAGTATCGGTGGGAGTGCGAAGTTCGGTCAGACGTTCGCGGATACGCTTTGCCGACTCGGCATGGTAAAAGATATGACGGCCGTATTCGACCTTCACCTCGAATTCCGGCGTCCCCATCGACCATCCCGCATGGGCACGCGCTGCGAGGCGCTCGTAGTAAAAGAAACGCAACAACCTATCGGCATTCTCCTCTACGGTGAATGCGCCGCCAAGCTGGCGTGGATCTTCAGGAAAATTGTAGCTTTTCAGTGGAAGACCGCTTCCGCCCAAGGCAGGATCTTGACTCCAGGAATCCGTCATACACACAGAACTTCCGGATGCAGGGGAGAATTCCGCAACCCCTTGGCAGATATAAAAAAGACCGCTTCATCGGCGGTCTTTGGGAGGATAGAGGGTTGCTTGCGTTTACCGGATGGTAGTTGTGCTACTTTAAAAGACGCGCAGCCTCGGAAACCAGACAGGGTAAATGAACGTACCTAGTGCGTACTTTTGACTTTATATGAAGTATCTTCTAATCCTGTTTCTTTTATTGGTAGCACCCATTACCCTTATGGCACAAACCGACACGCTTCCGAATTTCGACAAGCTTTGGAATTACGGCGATCCCGCTGCGACCGAAACGAAATTCCGCGAACTCCTGCCGCAGGCAACTGCTGCAGGCGACCCGTCCTACCATCTGCAACTGATGACGCAGATCGCCCGGACGTACTCGCTCCGTGGCAAATTTGACGAAGCCCATAAGCTTCTCGACGAAGTCGAAAAGCAGCTCACGCCAAACCTGAAGCTGGCACGCGTCCGCTATCTCCTGGAGCGCGGACGCACCTTCAACTCCGCCGGCGAACCCGGCGATGCCGAGCCACTCTTCATCGAAGCATACGAACTTGCCGAATCCATCGGCGAGATGCGTCACGCCATCGATGCAGTCCACATGGTTGCGATCGTACAGTCGGACGTTGAGAAGCAAGTCGAGTGGAATCTCCAAGGCATCGCATTGGCTGATAAAAACCCCGAGCAAAAAGGCTGGCTGAACGCACTCTACAATAATATTGGCGAAAGCTATCTAAAGCTCGAGGACTATCCGAACGCGCATAAGTATTTCTACAAGCTCACCGAATTCCAGAAAGCGCAATCGGGCGAAGCAGATATGTATACGATGAAAGATCTTGCCAAATCACTCCGTCTGGCAGGAAGTGCGCAGCATGCCCTGATGATGATGCATGAAGTCCTAGAAAAACTTACTTCCAAAGGCACCGACGACGGCTGGATCCGCGAAGAGATCGCCGAAGACTACCGCGCCCTCGGCAACCACACCGGCGCAAAACCCCACTTCATCAAAGCCTACGAACTCCTCTCGAAAGACGACTACTGCATCAAGTTTGAGAAGGAAAAGCTCGAGCATCTGAAGGAGATGTCGGAACAGTAGACGGTCGTTCGGTGGTCGGTGGTCGGTCGTTCGGTGAAATGCAATATGTGGCACGCTGCGCGTGCCTTGTTACGAATCACCGCCATTTTGAACGTCTTCTGTAATCTTCAGCATCCAGCCATCTTAAACACGCCACATGCAATGTGCCCCTACGTGCATCACCGAACGTCTGACCACCGTACGACCGCCCCCCGCATTGGCGAAGCCAAGCGAAAAGCGCCGTAGGGCGCGACATGTCAGTAGCCCCCGGCGTAAGCCGGGGGTAAAACAATCAATAAGATCAAGCTCCGTTAGGAGCGACATGTTGCCGATGTCTTGTACCCCGCCTCGATCTACATCACCGAACGACCCCCACCCGGTGCATAACCCTGTGGATAAAATGTGAACAGAATCTTACATGGGCACCTTGTACGCACCATGTGCAGTGTATTATATTGGGGAGGGGTATTGTAGGCATGAGGATGAGCGGCAATCGATGGGCAAGGCGGATTGGCGGATGGACGGATAGGCGTATGGAAATGCGGGGAGGGGTGCGTGTAAATTCCAGGAAGCATGTGTGGTGCACAGTTACATCGTTGTAAATAAAGGAGTTATCTACCCATGATTTGAGAGGTGTAAATTTGACCGGGATTGAAAGGATGGTGTAAATTGTGGCAAACTGCGGATCCCCATTTGTCACCACCGAGCGTGTAAATTTGGATAAGCGGTTGGTGTAAATTCCTCTAACAGCTATCAACTAACAACTACCAACTTCCCGGATGGTGTAAATAGAAGCAGGCTACAAGACATCAAGGGATTCTTCGCTGTCGCTCAGAATGGCGGCATCAACGTATATTTGCAGCCTTCACTTTACCTAAAAAACCTATTACACTATGAAGTATTTCTCGTTACTCACGTTAGCAGCGCTGTTCTTTTTGACGAGCTGCGGCAAATCCGGCGCCGGCGACTCGTCGTCAAACGCGCAGGCAGACTCTATGAAAGCGGCATACAAAGCGCTTACGCAGGCTTGGAATGAAGGCAAACAGGACGAGTTTGATAAGTACATGTCGGCCGATTACAAAGCACATAACGCTATGCCCGGCTATGACGGCCTCGATGGCGCTAAGAAAATGTCCAAAGAACTCATGGTCGGCTATCCCGATATGAACACAAGTGTCGAAGATGTCCGCATCGATGGCGACATCCTCATGGCTCGTACACGGATGACAGGAACAAATACCGGTGCGATGATGGGGATGCCTGCTGCTACGAATAAGAAGATGGATGTCATCGGCCTCGAAATGGCACGCTGGCACAATGGCAAGTTCGTCGAAGGCTGGTTCGCAATGGAAGAAATGAAGATGCTGGGGCAGCTCGGCCTTATGCCGCCGATGGATGGCTCAGCACCTCCGGCCGACACGACAAAAAAGCCGATGTAATTTTTACAAATTTTAATTCACTCTACCAACATGAAAAGAATTGCACTCTTTAGTCTTCTCGCCTGCTTCGCACTTGTAAGCTGCGGGAAGAAAGCCGATGGCGGCGCTGCAGCCAATCCTGCAGCCGATTCGATGAAGACGGCCTACACAGCTATCATGAAAGCATTTGAGACGGGCGACGCATCAGGACTTGATCAGTACGTCGCTGCAAATACGAAAAGCCACATGGTCATGCCGGGATATCCGGAAGGCCTCGAAGGCATGAAGAAGATGGTCGCCGACTTCAAAGTATCGATGCCCGACGCCAAGTATACGATCGAAGATATGCGCGTCGATGGCGATATTCTTGTCGCTCGTGTTCGGATGACCGGTACGAACACCGGCCCGATGATGGGCATGCCGGCGACGAACAAGAAGATGGAGAACATCATGTCGATCGACTGGGTACGCTGGGAGAACGGCAAGTTCGTCGAGCATTGGGGCGTCGGCGAAGAGATGAAGATGATGGAGCAGCTCGGCCTCATGCCGCCGATGGGCGAAGCTCCTGCAGCTCCGGACACGACCAAGAAGCCGATGTAATTGGTTTGGTGTATTATCCTCCCCTCTTCACCGAGGGGAGGATGTTTCTTCACTATGAAGCTTGCTTAGTATCACGTAGCTGTCTCTTCCCTACCCGGGCTTCTTACCGGAAGCCGATGTTTCCCACAAACGATCCGGTGCATCCTTCTTCTTCTCCGGACGCGAGATCTCTCTGCGAATCACCTGCGGCGATTCGAACGGAGCCTCGGTCTGGTGACGCAACGGATCTTCATGGAACAGGAAGTTCTCGATGATATCGGTGAACATGTTCTTGCTATTCCAATACCATCCATGTGAGAACGAGAACATGTTGCTCCGGAAATCGCAATGGACATTGACAAGATTTTCGTAGAAGTCCAACTTGCCACTGACGGGATCGCGCTTATCATGATAGTTGATCCACCGGATATTATCGAAGAGACGCGGAATCGACGGATCGAGAATATACTTCGGCTTCGGCTCGAGCGGAATACGCCGCTGCTTAAAGCAGAAGTAGTTGCGAAGCATCTGGATCCTGATGTACTCATGCTTCTCGCTCTGCTCACGTAAGAAGAACGCGATCTTATCGAGCGGACTGCCGAACGTGATGAGGCCTTCAAGCACATCGGTGATATGCGCAGCCCGGTAACCGGGAGTGACATACGTCCCGTCGGGATTGATACCGCGAATATCTCCCTGCGTGATCAGGTGGTTCAGACGATTAAGCGTATCGAAGGAGATCTGCGAACCAAGACTATGGCCGGCCAGGATGACTCTTCCATACGGCCGCTGCTGCTCTTCGGTTGGCTCGATCAGCTTCCGCAGGCACGCGACGCCACCGGTAAGAATGTCTTTGCGGATCTTGTAGTACTCAGACTTCGGATCCAACGTGTTATAGACGACGATGTCGCCAATAACATTCGTAAAATTGTACGATGAATTCTTTAACGCCGATGACAACGCACTACTGATAAACGACCCCGCAAACGGAATGGCCTTGGCGATCTTCGGAAGCAAGTTCGCAACCCACATGATGGCCGGGATGACCTGGCCGACAACAAAGAGCATGCTTGAATACTTGAACCAGTTCAGCTTGCCGCTCTGGCCGATGAAGGCACTTGTCGATGACGTCTTGCGAAGCAAGCGACCGTTCTCTTCATAGAAGGATCTTCCCTGCTTGACCGTATCGCGGATCCAGATCCGAACCTGATCGAGCGACGCATGATCATGTGCCTGCGGCGCCCAGTAGTATTCGTAGAGGTCGAGATGAAAGGCCAGATGATCGCCACGATCTTTCTCGCGCCTGATCCGGATGAAGTTATTAAAGAAAATGTCGTTCTCCGATCGTTCAAACCGATGCTCAAGATAGATCTCTTCGCCGGTGATATCGGCGAACGTTTCGACGAGTGTCCTGGCGAATGCGTCGAGCGTCGCAAGCGGCGCCTGGTTGCCGATCCCATGCGTGATCAGGATCGCCGTGTTCTGCGTGATCCATCGGGTTTCCGATCGTTGCAACGCCGAGGTAAACTCATGAATATCCCATTTACCATTAGGGGTCATGGTCTCAGATTCGGTTCTGATCTGTTCTGTCATAGTATTGATAAGGAAGAAACAAAACGCGGGAGACGAGTTGCCTCGTCTCCTGCTAACACTATACTATCGCGATACGGCCGGCGGATCGACATCGATACCACGATCCTGAAGCAGTTGCTCAAGTTGCAAGATACGCTGTTGCATCGCTTCAAGTTTTGCCGCAAGTTCTTTGATCGCATTGATCTGAATGTAGGTCAGCGCACTGCCATCAAAGCTCAGGAATGTTTCCTCCGATTTATCGACGCCGCGAGCTTCGCGCACTGCATACGGCATCAACGGCTGCATTTCCTGCGCAATGATACCAACGTACTCGGCGTCGGTTGGCATACCACCTTTGCCGTTATACCGGTACCAGACCGGATCGATCTTTTCGATCACGGAAAGTCCGTCAGCAAATGGACGGATACCTTGCTTCATCGTGCGATCGGAGAAGACTGCCCAGAAACCGCCACCTGGTTTTGCAGCAGTCGAAGCATAGAGGCCCCAGCCGCCGCCGCCAGCGGGAATATCGAAGTACCCCCCAAAGCCGTTAGCTGCAGACGTTCCATAGACTCCCATGCCAGCCCCAGCTGTCTCTCCATAGACACCGAAGCCACTACCGTCATGAAGGCCGGTAACGCCAACGCCGTTGGCAGTTGTACTCTTATTGTAGCCGCGAACGCCTGTTGTCCAGACGCCAGGATTTGTTGCCGTGACCTCGCCATAGACACCACTGGCACCGCCGAACGCATTTCCCCCCGCGGTTGTCGAATTCGTTCTCCCTTCG
Source organism: Candidatus Kapaibacterium sp. (assembly GCA_025450975.1). Classification (GTDB taxonomy): domain Bacteria; phylum Bacteroidota; class Ignavibacteria; order Palsa-1295; family Palsa-1295; genus JANWLI01. The sequence goes on from JANWLI010000175.1 coordinate 6,467, forward strand.
ACACCCGCAGAAGTACCCTGGTTACTTATGTGAATTCCGCGGACGCCCGAAAGACTCGTACTCGCCCCATACACACCACTGCCATCGACGCTGGAGCCCGTCACACCAACACCACCACCGCCATGCTGAGCAAACATCGCCGAAGCATTACCATTACTCGAGAGCGCATAGATCGTATGCCCCGAGCCGACCGAAGTGGCTTCGATCGTTGGCGAAGTATTCGCTGCATTGATCACCCGGAAGTAGCCAGCTCGTCCTGTTCCATTCGTCGAAACTTCAACAGCACTCGAGCTATTGCCTGCATCCGGAGAAGTTACTGTTACCCCTTTACCGGTACCCGAGGTGATGATCGCGAGCAGCGTACCGGCATAATTCGCATTTGTCGCTTCAAGCAAAGCACCTGTACCTC
>JANWLI010000176.1 GCA_025450975.1 Candidatus Kapaibacterium sp.
ATCCGCTTTCAGGCTCTGCACAAATGTCCTTACCGAATCCACAATGCCTTCGCGATAGAGTCCCTGCTCGCGCATGAGCTCGGCCGGTGCGCCGTGCTCGACAAAGTGATCGGCAAATCCGAGAAACTTCATGTTCGGCTTATAACCCTTCTGTGCATAAAACTCCGCCACTGCGCTTCCGAAGCCACCCTGGATCACATTCTCTTCGATCGTGATGATCGTCGGGAAGCGGGTTGCCAGACCTTCGAGAAGATCTGCATCGATCGGCTTTACGAATCGCGCATTGGCAACTGCAACTGAAATGCCTTCATGCTCAAGGTCTTCGGCAGCTTTGATAGCTTCGTAGAGGAGCGGACCAACACCCACGATCACCGCATCCCTACCGTCGCGCAGCATCTCGCCCTGGCCGATCGGCAGCAGGTTGAATCCCTTCGCAGCCAGCGGCACACCGATGCCCGCTCCGCGTGGATAGCGGATCGCAACGGGGCCGTTACGATACTCCGTCGCCGTGTAGAGCATGTCGCGCAACTCCTGCTCGTCTTTCGGCACCATGACCATCATATTCGGAATGTGGCGCAGATACGAGAGGTCGAACATGCCGTGATGCGTATGTCCGTCGGCGCCGACAAGACCTGCACGGTCGAGGACGAAGACGACATTCAGATTTTGGATCGCAACGTCGTGGATGATCTGGTCGAACGAGCGTTGGAGGAACGTTGAGTAGATCGCACAGACAGGCGTATATCCCTGCATTGCCATGCCGCCTGCGAAGGTGACAGCATGCTGCTCTGCAATACCGACATCGAAAAACTTTTCCGGTACTTCCTGCTGTAACAGGTTCAGTCCTGTGCCATCGGGCATTGCAGCAGTAATACCGACAACTTTTGGATTCGACTTCACGATCTCGACCATCGCCTGGCCGAAGACCTTCGTGTAATCGGGAGGAACAGGCTTCTCGACCGGCTTTGCCAGCGACTTACCCGTGATCTTGTCAAAGGCGCCGCTTGCAGCGTGGTAGCGCTGAATGTGCTCTTCTGCAGGCTTGTAGCCATGTCCCTTCTCGCTGATGACATGGAGGAAGATCGGGCCATCGATGTCTTTGACGAACTGCAGCATCTCTGCGAGCTTCGTCACGTCGTGGCCGGAGACCGGGCCGAAGTAGCGGAAGCCAAGTCCCTCGAAAAGCATACCGGGCGTGAACGTTGCTTTCAGGCCGTCGACGATCTTGCTGCCTGCGAAGCGGATCTTGTCGCCGGCGGCATTCCAGATCACATCTTTTACTTTACGAACGGTTGTGTTCGTGATGAACTGGTTGAAATAGTTATGAACGGACCAGACGTTCGGTGCGATCGACATCTGGTTGTCATTAAGAATAACAATAATGTTTTTCTTGAGCAGGCCGCAGTTATTGAGCGCTTCGTAGGCCATGCCGCCTGTCATTGCTCCGTCGCCAATGACGGCAACGACTTTGTAATCGTCTCCGGAAAAATCACGTGCGGTGGCAACACCCAGTGCTGCGCTGATGCTTGTCGATGCATGGCCGGCGCCGAAGACATCGTATTCGCTTTCGTCGGGACGAAGGAATGGCGCGAGGCCATCTTTCTTGCGGATCGTATGCAGCTGGTTCTTGCGCCCTGTTAAGATCTTATGCGGATAACACTGATGCCCTGTATCCCAGATGAGCTTATCTTTCGGTGTATTAAATACATAGTGAAGTGCAACCGTCAATTCGACAACGCCGAGGCCTGCGCCGAAATGGCCGCCGACTTTGGAGATGACGTCGACAAGGTATTCGCGGACGTCGTTGGTCACGCCTTCGAGGTCGCTGATCTGCAACTTCCGAAGGTCGGCCGGGATGTTAATGTCTTTTAAATAGGGGTACTGTTCGGGTGTCTGATTATCCATCTGGCAATTGTACTCTTATTTGATGCGCTCGGTTACAGCGTTCGTCAATTCTTCGTGGGCTTTGGCCAGGCGCTCGACTCGCAGTTCGGCAGTTTTGAGCATCGTCGTCAGCTTTGTGGCAAGGGCCGAGCCCTCTTCGTAAAGCGAGAGCATCGTCTCGAGCGGGATGTTGCCGTCTTCAAGGCGTGATACGATCTCGCCCAGGCGTGCATATTCCGTCTCAAACCCCGAAAATTCGCCCTCTGCGGCTATTTTTTCCATTGAACCCCATAAAACGCAGCACACCGGAAAGCCGTTCGGAAAGCCGCTGAACAGACATTTACACTCCCAAAAATCTCAGCATTAAACCCACTAATCCCAATTCACCGATAATGATAGTCCGCATACCTTCGTTGAGATAGCTTAACCTCCCCATCTACTACCATGACTTATTTACATGTAGCCGTCATCGAAGGCTACGAAGAGTGCCTCGTCTCGCATACGTCGAACAAACTGTACACCCAGCTTCTGGGATGGCTTTCGCATCAAACACTTCCCGCACTAACTCCGGAAGAATGGGCAGCCTGCATTCTCGCTAACGAAGATAAAGAGATCTGCGCAAAAAATCACCTCCTCGGTACGATCACCTATTACAAAACTGAGTCGCATTTAGAGGATTAATAGTGCAGCCAAAGGGAATGCGTTCGGGGGCTACATGCGCGAGTAGGTAGTGGCACTCCATGGAGTGCCCCACCGGGAGCGATCCACGATTCATGAAAACCAATAACTTACTACGCCTGTTGAAAATGGCATGCAGAATAAAGTTAAATCATCACGTGATCGGGCCATCGCCACACTAAGCGGTCTTCGTAAGAATGCCTCTTATGACGAGATGATGTATAAACTCTACGTCCTCCAAAAGATCGAAAAAGGCGAACAAGATATCAGCGAAGGCAAGACCTATACCACAAAAGAAGCAAAGAAGCGCCTCGCAAAGTGGCTAAAGTAATTTGGTCCGATGGTGCACTGAAAGATATCGATGAACTGGCAGGATTTATCGCACGCGATTCGATACGAACTCATGATGACTTTGTAGAGACGCGCCAATGCGCGTCTCAGGAATGCTTCGGCATACGCACATCGCATCGGCATAGCAGGTATTTCCGAGGAGACGCGCATTTGCGCGTCTCTACAATTAAGATGTGTTAGGTAGGGGCACTTCATGGAGTGCCCCACCGGGTGAATCAGGCCATCACCTTATCTGATTTTGAACGATTACAGAATCGATGTGACAACTGGGCATTGTCAAGCTCAGTCTTACCACCTTTAGAAAATGGCAGAATGTGATCTGTCTCGGAGTCGTCAAGTAATTGGATCTGCTGGCTACAAATTTTACAGGTTGGGTCTTTGTCAAACAAGGACTTCTTTTGAAGATAGGTGAACCCTCTTGCAGGTGAATTAGGGGCACCTAAAATATCGTCAATAGTATTCAACCATGTCTTGAAGCGCATTGTCATTTGCTCTTTGCCGCTCGTTTGAATAAGGATCGACTTAATAAAGTCATCGTTGTCTGTCATCAACTTAAGAAGTGCTTCTCGTAAGTCGTCTGCTTTTGATACGATCTGATGCTTGCTGTAATTTACAAACCCACACATTTGTATGTCGTATAATGCCATGTTTATGCGGCTCACCGACCATTTGCCGTTAACATTATTTTTGTCACCGGGCAGAAAGCGTCTGAACGCTTTGTCTCCAAAGACGAGCGAAACGAGGTCGACACAGTGCTTGAATCTATCCCGATACTCTTTTACTTTCTGTTCAGTCATGTTTCGGTTGTCGCGCAGTTCTCGGTTCGAGAATTGTTTAATATTCTCTTTATAGTTGATGTATGTTTTTTCCGAAAGTGCAAAAAATCGAAGTATCATACCGCGATAGATCATCCGTCTACGATAATTATCCTTGTTGACTAACCGATGAAAGGCGGTGTCGTCTTCAAGCTCGGCCAGGAGGCGTATGTATGGCCCGCGATAAATAGTGTTTCTGATCTCATCTTCATTTAGTTTTATTGAGCCAGTATTGAGTCTTTCAAAGATCTCGAACTTTATATCTTCATTCGATTCCTTTTTAATAATAATGGTATGAATGGTCGTGGTGCGAATCTTATTTTGCAGCTCCTTGCTTAGCTGAGCAAAGGATTGTTTATTAAGATCATTAAGGACCTTCATCCCCGAGAGGTTAAACGTTTTGTTGTTCGGGAAGGACCCGTTGACAAAAGAGATGAAGGAGGTTAAGCGTTGTTGCCCGTCAATGACACTGTATGATCCGTCTTGCTCTTCAGCCAAATAAATAACAGGAATAGGCACATCCATTAATATCGATTCCACCAGCCTGCTGGAGAGTTTTGCATCCATTACAAACTTTCGCTGGTACTCCGGTTGGAGATTCAGACTGCCTTCCTGCAGCATTGTCTGAAATTCACGAATGCTAAAGTCTTTGGCCTGCCAAATGATCTTGCGGGAGTCATTTGGCTCAAGATTAAGAGCGTCGTCCTTTCCATCTTGATCATAATATTCATTGTCTTCTGCGACTTCGGTTGGAGTTTCCACACTCTCAACTTCCAATGTTTCTTGATGTTCCATATGCTGTAATTAGAATGAATTTAGTAAATTGGTTACGATTCTTCGACAATCTTTATCTCCTCCTCCGTCAACCCATAGAGATCATACACCAGCCGGTCGATCTCGTGGTCGAGGTGGTCGCATTTGCGCTCAAGCTGCTCGCGCTCGGATTCACGTTGCGTCGCGGCAAGACGCTTCTTGGTTTCGAGCATCTGATTGACGTTGGAGATCAATTTAGATCTATTCTCACTTTTTGGAATCGGAAAAGTCAAAATATCCCGCACCATAATCTGAGGGAATTCATCTGAATCCGAAATCATAAGTTTCTTACGAAAGTACCAGCCAATAAAACGAGAATTGAGAATCCCTAAGAAATAATCTAATTCAAGTGCAGAATCTGACTTCGTTTTGAGTATAAAAAGCAATGTATTGCAATAATTTGTACCCTCTGCTTTCATACAAAGTAAAGTTTCACCTACGATTTTTCGGATTAGAATTTTATCACCAACAAAATTTTTCGGCTCTCTTGGTGCAGCCAGCCAACGACCATATTTGATCCAATTATTTCCTTGCCAAAAATTTACGTATCTACCTATGTGTTTGCCATCAAATAGCGGCGACCAGTCATCTCCGTTTTTTATGACAGAAGTAAATGGCTTTGTATCCCTGATCGCTTCTGTCTGGGGTGGTGATCCCTTGCCGACCTCGTATGATTTTATACCCGAGTACATCTCACAATAGTCTGCGATCTTAGAAAAGTTGGCATCAACTCTACGTATAAGCTGAAGTTCAAATGGAGAAGATTCGACGTTGAAAAAACCTTCTTCAAACCAATCCTTTGTATTAAACTGAAGTGTCCGATCAGGATTAGTTAGGTCCTTAATAATAGTCCTTTTATCGAACAGTATCACATCCACGATAGAGCTATGAAAGGAGTCGATTCGGTTATTTTTAGTCGCTATCAATATGGAAGTATCAACACTGGCTGCATTGAAAACTTTAGATGGCAATACTAGCAAACTATTGACATTCGTAGTTTTTAGGATGTATTGGCGGAGTACTTGAGTAAATCCAAGGTTGAGATATGTATCCGGAATAATATATCCGAATTTCCCTCCTTTTTTTAATAAATATATAGCTCTTTCAGCAAACAGCAAGTAACTTTCCCCACGCCCGGTAAAAGTCTCACGGGTGGTTTTCAAGTAGCTCATAACTCCATCGAAAAACTCCGCCCCATACGGCGGATTCCCGACAATAGCATCAAACCCACCGCTGGCCATTACTTCCTTGAATGCAGACCGGAAGTCAAACGGCTTTATGCGTGCTTCGTCTTCGGCTGAGAGCGGGAAGAGGTCTGATATATCATATTCGACGAGTGAATTGCCGTTGACGATATTCTTCGAGAGGTCGGGGAGAATCTTTGTCTTTTCGAAGGTAAGCTGGCCGGTGCCTGCGCCGGATTCGTTTTCGAGTAATTTCAGGAAGAGCGAGAGCTGCGCCACTTCGACTGCCTGCCGGTCAATATCGACGCCGAAAATATTATCGAGCAAGATGCGCTGCTTTTGCTTAAGCGAGAGCGTATAGACGCCTTTATCGATCTCCACACAGCCGGCCTTCGCCGCTTCGTCCTTGTGCTCGTTGTAGTATTTCTCGACATAGTGCAGAACCGTATCGTAGACAGCGATCAGGAACGAGCCCGAGCCGCAGGCAATATCGGCAAAGCGAAGCTTCGCAATTTCTTTGGGTGTCCTGCCTTCGATGAGTTTGCCGACCGTATTGGCGACGATATAATCGACGATATACTTCGGCGTATAGTAGACGCCGCCTGCTTTGCGGACTTCCGGCTTCTCCTCGATATCGGCGCGCTTCGCCGTTGCCGTGACAACCTTGCCAAGGAAGCGCTCGTAGATCGAGCCGAGGATCTCGATCGGTATTAAGCTGAAGAGATAATGCGAACGGGTATGCGAAATATCTTCGCACAGCTCGCGGAACACCTCATCGTCCGGGGCCTTGAACGATGGTTTATCGATATCGTGCGCCTTAAAGACGACGCCGTTATACTTAACGTCAAGCTCCTTACTCCAGGCGACAAAGGATTGCCAGGCAGAAGTCACTCGTTTGTCATTGCGAGGAGTCTGCATAGCAGACGACGAAGCAATCTTAACTCCATCGGATGTACTGCCCTCGTTCAACTTTCTAGATTGCTTCGCTCCGCTCGCAATGACACCCTTAGCCGCAATCTGGTCGACAATATAATCGGCTTCGATCGCTTTATCTTCCAGGAATCGGATAAAGACGAGACGGTCGATCACCTTCTGCGTCGCTTCGGTCAGGACTTCGGCCGTTAGCGATTCGTCGGCTTTCTTGAAGGCTTTTGCAAGTGTCAGGCGGTACTCTTCAAGCTTAATGAGAAAGCCCTCGTCAACAGGCCTAAGTTCGCCAGCAGTAAGTTTCTGTTTACCCTTGCCCCGCTGCTTGGGCAGGTCTTTGACAAAGTCCTTGAGCTTCCCGCCTTCGAGCGCTTCGTGCGAAAACAGCCAGTAGATCTCGCCGAATTTCTCGCGGTCGAGATAGTCTTTATAGTGAAAGGTCTTGATCTGCGCCGATGGAAAGCTTTTCTCTCTGTTCGGCTCGTAGCGGCAATCGATGATGTGAAACTCCTCGAAGTCCATCAGGATGGCAACCGGCGTGCTGGCGTTGTAGCCATAGCGAACGGTCTGGAAGTAGTTTTCCGTATCGGCGAGCTTGCGCGACGGCTTCTTGGCTTCGACAAAGAACGCCGGATCGCGGTATTGTGGCTTAAGGTAAAATGCATAGTCCGCTTTGCGGTTCGACGCAGATGAGTCCGGATTACGCTCGACCTTTACTTCCTGCTCGCGGGGATTCGTCTGAAATTTATGCCGCACATCCCATCCGAGCGCGATCCAGAACTTATCGATGAAGTCCGTGCGGACTTCGGATTCCTGATACTTAGCGGACACATAATAGGATTCATTCGCTTCAAACTCACGAACGAGGCCGGATACTTTTTGATAAGCGCTTTCGAAATCAGCCATGGGGTATTTCGGACAAAATTACGCAATAAAAAAACCGCGCCGGTAGTTGGATCGGCGCGGTAGGTTCTTATCAATATACAGCGTGAGACTTTAGGAATCAGATGAGCAATTGGTCTAGCTCAAAGATACATCCATTCTGTAGAAAATGTACACCTGTGGGAAAAAGTGCTTTTAAAAAACCTTGGATATTGTCGTGAGGCACTGGCGTAGTCCCGGGTGGGGCGCTCCATGGAGTGCCCCTACCTGAGGTCGGGTTGTATCTCTACCTTCTCATGTAACTGTGGATAAAATGTGAATAAAAAGTTAACCGGGCACCTTGCGGGCACCTATGTCTATATGTTATATTATAGTGGCGCATCGGCAGATTGGCGCTGGCGGGATATGCGTGTAAATTCTACAAGGCGGATAGGCGGATGGGGATGCTGGGCGTTCGGACGTACGGACGGTCGGGCGTTCGGACGGCGCGTGTAAATTACTATCAACTATCAACCAGCAACTATCAACTATTCGTGTGGTGTACAACTATGTTGGTGCATATCAATGGGTTAGCTATACATCTTGAGGAGGTGTAAATTCGACCAGGATTGAAAGGATACCAAGGATGGGAAATCAGAAGGCGGTCGTGCATGCGGTGAGGTGTAAATTCCTATAGACTATCAACTATCAACTATCGACTAGCACGGTGCATAGCTACATCGTTGTAAATAAAGGAGTTATCTACCCATGTTTGAAGGAGGTGTAAAATTCGACCAGGATTAAAGGATTGAAAGAATTGCAGGATTAGGTGTAAATTGTTGGATACAGGTAGAGAACTACCCCTTCCGTACAATCACCGACCCATCCTTAAGCAGGACTTCGGCTGTGTCCGGAAAATCTTTTGCAGAGCTAATAACCTGTCCATCTGGCTGGCGGACTAAGGCATAGCCGCGGTCGAGAATGTTGAGTGGGTTCAGCGCTGCAAGTGAGGACTGGTCCTTGGCGATCTTCAGCTTGTGGAGTTCGAAGTAATGCTGCAGCTTAGCCACCATCGTCTGCCGCGATCTGCCGATCACTTGATGGTACCCTGCGAGCTGATCGAGAATCGATTGCCCGATCGCCTTAACGCCGATGCGATGCTCAAGGTCATAGTGCACATCGTCGAAATACCTGTACACGACAGCCGATAAGATATTCTTTGCGCCATGGATCGATTGTAGCAGCTCGTTCTTATCCTGCGTTGCAAGTTCGGCGGCGGCAGTTGGCGTTGGAGCGCGGAGATCGGCGACGAAATCAGCGATCGTCACATCGACTTCATGGCCAACGGCGCTGATGACGGGAATCGTCGATGCGAAGATGGCTCGCGCAACAGCCTCTTCGTTAAAGCACCAGAGATCTTCAAGCGATCCGCCTCCACGTCCGACGATGAGGACGTCCGGACGAACGCCATCAGGCAGCCGGTTGAGATCACGAATGCCTTGGGCTATCTGGAGCTCGGCGCCAATACCCTGAACCGCTGCAGCCCGGAGAAGCACTTTGCAAAGCGGGTAGCGCCGTTCGATGGCGCTGACAATATCATGGAAAGCAGCGCCATCACCGCTCGTGACAACGCCAACGACTTTCGGAAATTTTGGAATGTCTCGTTTGCGTGACGGATCGAAGAGGCCTTCGGTACCAAGCTTCTGGTACAGTTTCTCATAGGCGAGCTGCAGAGCGCCGATGCCTACCGGCCGGAGCTGCAGAACATCGAACTGGTATTCGCCTTTGACGGCATAGACGGATAGTCGTCCGCGGCACACCACCTTCTGGCCGTTCGCGATCTCGAACGAGGTGTTACGCGACTTCCAGAACGTGCAGTTGATCTGCGCGCCGTCGTCTTTAAGCTTCCAGTACCGATGGCCGGAGCTGCGGTTATGCGAGAAGCCGGAGATCTCACCTTCGACGATAATTTCGGCGAAGGAAGATTCGAGGACGTTCTTAATTGAACGGGTAAGTCCCGTTACAGTCAGCGGAGCGGGTTCAGTCTTAGCGACAGGTTGATCGAAGAGCGGAGTATCGGTGACTTTAGCCGCCGTCGCCATTTACTTCTGGATGATGACCGTTTGCGAGTATGCTTGCTTTCCTGTAAAGGCGATCAGTTTGTATGCACCGTTAGGCAAATGGCTGCAGTCCAGATCGACCGTATTAAGACCGGCATTTCCCTGGAGGCTCTTCTCGCCGACAGCTCTTCCGGTTATATCAAGCAGGGTCAGCTTTACCTTCTCCGGGCCTTCGAGGTGCACCAGTGCTGAAAGCCTATTGCCGACCGGGTTCGAGACGAGCGAAAGTGTCTTCACTGCCAGCTTGCCATCGACGACCGTACCCAGATGATCGCGATTATAGTACATCGTAATGAGCGCGAAGCGATATTTTTCGATGCTGTCACGATTTGGGAAGATCATCTCTGAGACAAGCTTCATGTCGGTTTTTGTTCTCCCTGGTCCTGGGGATATTGTCGCCGGCTCGAGGATGACACTCTTGATGATGGCCGGAATTGCACTGGGGGCCCATAGCATCGAAGCATATTGGAAATCGGTGGAGACGATCATCATGATCTCATACGTCAACTGGAACGAGGACGAATCCGGCTTATGCCTGATATCGATGCGGGCACCCGTGCCGAATGACGGATCACGCTCAATGATCTGGTCGGAAAGCCTGACTTCATTATCGCCGAAG
>JANWLI010000177.1 GCA_025450975.1 Candidatus Kapaibacterium sp.
AGCCTTGAGCTTGTCTCCGATGAGGGAAGCGGTCCGCTGGCGCTCATCGCTCGCGATGACAGACTCTTCGATCTTGGTATGAAGGAAGTTGTCGTCATCGACAGTTCGAATTTCCGGTCGCCGGTGACGATCCCGCGCTTCGATGCCGGCGCTCCGCAGGTGCCGCTCATCTTCCGTGTCCGCGATACGTCGCTGTGCGGTTTCATGAGCTTGCGGCTGACCGACGTTCGCGATAATGTTTCGTACTATACGATCTGCCGGACGAAAGTCGGCGCGACGTGGGTCTATCAACTCGAAGCGGGGCGCGATGTGATCTGCCCGAGCTGCAAGTCGTGGACAGTGCAGTTCATTACAAACCCGGCGCTAACGATATCGAATGTTACGTTCGAGACGCCAGAGTACCTTAAAGTGCCGGGAATCACTTACGATCATTTCAGGACACAGCTTTCCGGTGGCTTTTCCGGAAGCTTTATTCTGCCGTTTTCAAAGAGCTTCATTATTAGTGCAGGCCTCGGCTATAGTAACTACTCCGGTGCTGCAGTCGGCTATCGATCGACGTTCGTGCCCGACTCGATCTACTACGGCGATACATCCGGCTCCAGATTCTCGAAGCTTGTCGAAGAGTTCGTTGTCGAGTCTTCGTTCAACTACATCTCGATCGTCCCTGGTATCTATCATTACTTCATACCGGAAAAGCTTTACCTTTATGCGGGGCTCTACCTTGGCTTTCTCGTCGATGCTTCGTATACGCAGACTAAGGAGATCCTCTATCCTGCGACGATCGACTACAATACAAGTACAGATCCTGCTCGGCGTAGTACGGGTGCTCGTAAGCTGACGATCGCCGATGGAGATTTTCCGGAGCCTACACCGGTCCTTGTCGCCCTGGAGTTGGCGCCGGGATTCCAGTTCAAGTTGGACAAGCACTTCTCGCTCCTGACAGGCCTATCGCTTAACATGCCGCTTTTCGATGCAGTCAGCGATATTAACTGGCACCTGATGAGCTTTGGCGCCAGACTTGGCATCCAGTACCGCTACTAGCTGCTGCGAAACTTCGCAATGCCTTCGATGCCGTCGCGTTCGACTATGGCGCAGAGCGAATCCGACTCCGTTCTGTAATACCGGTACGTTGCGTCGTCCATCTTCCTGATCGTCGCGCCATGTTCGATAGCATTCAGGTAGAACTCGTTGTCGTCGCCATACACATCCTTGAAGCCGCCGAGCCTGGACCATAGATCGCGGCGAACGAAGAACGTCCCGCCTACGACACAATCCGCAATGTCGATCTTCTTCGACGGATCGTTCTTATCGGCGACGAACCGATCGCCAATAACTTCGACGCCGCCATGAAGCAGTTCGATCGACGGCTGTTGTGAAAGAACATCGTACCGTGTCGCAAGATGATCCGGAAGATACTCGTCATCGGAATCGAGAAACGTCAGATACTTCCCGGTAGCCATGGAGCAGCCGAGATTCCTGGCACCGGCAAGGCCGCGGTTGGCGGAGAAGTGATACCTCATTCGCGAATCGCTTGCGACGATGTCGCGGAGTTTGGCAAACGTATCGTCCTTCGAGCCATCATCGATGATGATCAACTCCCAGTCGGAGAAAGACTGGCGTATCACGCTGTCGATGGCGCGATTGATGAGGCGGGCCCGATTAAATGTCGGAAGGATGATGGAGAACATCGAATTTAAAATCGCAATAATCCCTTAAATCTCACAAATCCCAGTTCGCATCAGATAACCCTCTCGTAATCCTTCAGGTCGAGCTTCCAGACCTTCACGCCGCAGTACCTTGCGCCTTCAGGACATATCGGCCTGACATGGGCCAGATCCCTTAGCCCACATGGCGGCAGCAGATACTGGCCGATCATCGGATGTACCTGACGGATCTGCTCGGCTTCATCGACCGAAGCCCGCCAGATCTCTTCCTGCGCATTGTAGCAGAGGCGCATAGCATGCTTATGATGCAGCGACAGCAGGTCGGCCGATTCGGTGAAGCGAATCGTCGTCGCATTCGGCAACAGATATTCGGCAAACTCCTGCTTCACACCCATCTCAAGCAGCTTGGCGTAGCTTTCCCAGGTCCGCTTGATCGAGGCGTGGTAGCGGTCGGCAGCTTCGCCTTCGGCTTTGATGACGACAAGCGGTGTGATATAATCCGGCGTCGCAGGATCGAGCTGGCGATGCAGGATGGGCCGCGAGCCGGGCGTCATGCGGTGACGTTGGTCCTGCGAGTCGGCAGCATGAGAGAGCTTCTTGCGAAACGTGTAGTGCACGTTATGCATGGCTCGCGATAGCTTTGACTGCGAGGTCAGCACCATCGTCTCGCCGAGGATCGTGTTCTGCGACGGATCGAGAACAAGACGGATAGCCGCTTCGTCGCTCATCGTGTTGATCGATAGTCCCAACACTTCCCGGACACTTGCTGCTAAGGTCCGTTCGGCGTACTGCTTGTAGTCGACAAGCATCGCGAAGCGGTCCTGCATCTCGTCGTCGAACTCGCTGCGGAATGCCTTGACGTCGTGGCCGTTCTGTTCGAAGAACTGCCATTCGGGATACTGCTCGACTTCCAGCGGCTCTTCGAGGATCAGCTTGTAGTTCGGGTCGACCTTCAGCAGTTCGTCGACCATTGCCGATACTAAGGCGAAGGTTTCGCTTGGCGTATCGATCATCTTTGCGAGGCGCCAGTAGCGCAGCAGCGTGATGCCGGAAACCGTATGGTAGAGATAGGCCGTCGTCGAGACGGGCAGGACGTAGCGCGCTACTTCCTGAGCCTTCTTCTTGATCTCCTTCTCGTAGTCGGCGCTATGCTTTCTGCGATGCGGGAAGCGCTCGTAGTAGGCGTCGGCGACTGGCGGCGTCAGCAGATCGATGAGGGCCTTGTAGTCCTCGGTGATGCGTTCCATCTCCGATTCGTACAAAGCTTGGGCCTGATCGTTATGAAAATTGGGGACGAGCCACGAGCCGCGTTTGACTTCGACATACCGCTGGCTGACCTGCTCGGAGTTGTAGAAGGGATGCGAATGTAAGAAACTCCAGATGCAGTGCCGCGAAACACCTTCGAGAGCAAATTGGAAATGCGCATGCTGCAGCGTCGTATGATGCCCGGCCTCGTAGATGCTTTGCGCCAGCGGCGCATGCTTTTCGAGCGAGACCTTTTCCGTCTCGATAATGCCTTTCGACGAGTAGCAGGTCCGGGCCGTCGCAATAGCATTCTTGAACGGCGAGTCGAAAGCGTTAACGAGACGTACGCGTAGCGGAGAGTCGATGAAAGCGGGTTTGTGAGTTGTCATCAAGATTTTTTGCTGCGGAGTAAACAGCGCGGCGCAGTGGATGGTGCGGGGTGGTGGTGGTCGGGAAGTGCGGGGTAGTCGGTCGTACGGTCGTTCGGTGGTCGGAAAATGCGTAGCGGCGGCGAGTTACATCCGAGTCTGTCGCCCCTCTGGGGCTTGGTGTGTTTGTGTGATCGTTGTCCCAGGGCTTACGCCCTGGGCTGGAGCACTATCGTCCCTGACGGGACTGAAGTGCTTTGGGATCGTCGCCCCTGTGGGACTCACTGCATTGGTCCCGAAGGGACCAATGCGTTTGCATTTAGTCCCGTCAGGGACGTCAGTGTTCCAGCCCAGCACGTCAGTGCTGGGAAACAATATAGAAAGAGGATGCGAGTCCCGTAGGGACGACAGAGGGAGAATTACGAATTGGGGTCTGTCGTCGCTTGCGCGACTTGGGCGCGGGCGTTGCTTTTCCCGGGGCTGAAGCCCCGGGCTATTGTCGGACGTCGCTTGCGCGACTACGGCTACGCGGCTGCCGCATTTTTCGTGGCCCGTGGCCCGTATCCCGTAACCCGCGCGAATATTCCTTATTTTTGAGGCTCTCGTTGGAGGACATATGCTTAACCGTTTTCTTATCTTCGTTCTTATCTGTGGTGTTAGTTCGCTTCGTGCGCAGGATACGTTTTCGATCGTTGCCGTCGATACGGTGACGGGGGAGATCGGCAGCGCGGGGGCTACGTGTCTTGCGCGGAGTGCGGGGAATCCGGTTGGCGCGCTGATCATCAGTGGCATTTTCCCGGGAGTTGGCGCTGTGCATACGCAGGCTGCGTGGCGGCCGCAGAATCAGAATTCGGCGCATGACCTATTTCTCGAGGGTGAGCTGTCGCCGCAGCAGATCCTTGATTCGATGAAGACCCTTGATATTGACGGCACGCCGGAGGTCAGGCAGTATGGGATCGTCGATTTCCGTGACGGTCATCCGCGGAGCGCCGGGTTTACCGGGCAGGATTGTATGGATTATAAAAATCATATCGTCGGTCGCAACTATGCGATCCAGGGAAATATCCTGCTCGGCCAGCAGATCCTCGACTCGATGGAAGCGCGCTTCCTGCGCGCCGATGGGACGCTCGCCGACAAGCTGATGGCTGCGATGCAGGGAGCGAATGTGCCGGGCGCGGATACGCGGTGTCTCGATAGCGGGAAGTCGTCGGCATCGTCCTTCCTCCGCATTGCGAAACCGACAGATGAGATCAGCGAGTTATTCTTAGATCTGATCGTGACAAAGTCGGCGGCGGGGGTCGATCCGATCGATTCGCTGCAGAGCCTCTACGATGCGTGGAAGGGAGGCTCGTCGGTTGGTGCGCAGTATACGAATGCTGCGTTCGTGTTGTATTTCGATAGTGGAGAGCTTGTTTGTGAATCCAGGTCGGGGGAAGAACATGGTAAGCTTACGATCGAGCTTTTCGATGTGGGGGGAAGAGTGTTGTTTAGCAAAGATGTTTTCGGGAATATCTTTAGACTTTCGTTGCCGAAGGACCTGAGCAAGAAAATGTGCTTTGTCCGCATCGTCGATGGCGGAGAAACTCTGCACGTTGCGAAGGTAATGGTACAATAAACTCTGCGGATTTCTCTGCGTCCTCAGCGCCTCTGCGGTTCGCTCCCCGGGGGATTAACCGCAGAGACGCAGTGGACGCAGAGGTAAATGCCGCAGAGAAGCTGCCGAATGGTAATGGTCCTAAATTCGTTTTACTTGTCTGTGAATACCGAAGCTTACACGAAAGCGCATACTACCCTTGGCCTCTACGATGCTACACGCCACTTTGGGCGCGTGATGGCCGGCGGTCCCGATGCCATCGACCTGCTCCATCGCATGAGCACGAACGACCTGCTCCCGCTAGTCGGCAAGTACGGCAGCGGCTCGCAGACCGTGCTCACAACCGAGAAGGGCCGCATCATCGATCATTTGATCGTTCTCTCGAAGGGTGGAAGCGCCATGCTCGTTACGAGCAAGGAGAATGAAGCGCGCGTCATTGAGTGGCTCGATAAATTTGTCATCATGGAGGATGCAAAGTTCACGAACACATCCGATGATGTTGTGCAGTATCTCGTCTTCGGTCCGCGAGCGCTGACGGTGATGAGTGAGATGTTCGGCGCAGAAGTCTCGGCACTTGAAAATCTTCATTTTATCGATCGTGATCTTGTTGGTACGACGGTGCAGGTGCAGCGCTGGCACCGCATCATCGAAAGCGGCTGGGCAGTGTATGCTCCGAAGGAACATGCTGAGGCAGTGCTGGTTGCATTGACGGATGCAGTGATCTCAGCGGGTGGTGCAATCGTGGATGATGAGACGTACAACACGATCCGCATCGAAGCCGGACTGCCGGAAATGCCGAATGAGCTGAACGAGAAGCATAATCCGCTCGAGACGACGCTCGTGCAGGCAGTGAGCTGGACAAAGGGTTGTTACATCGGACAGGAAGTGATCGCACGTTTGGATTCGTACGATAAGGTGCAGCGGCACATGATGGGCATTGCGCTTGGCAAGGAAGTGACGATCAACGGCAAGCCGCTGCCGGTACTGACAGCTTCAGGCGAGGTGATCGGTGAAGTGACGAGCGTGGCGGTGTCGCCGATGCTTGGGAAGACGATCGGGCTGGCATTTATTAAGAGCGCTTATGCGAATCCTGAGGCGACCGTTAACGTAGAAGCAGGGGAGGCAACGCTCGTAAAGCTGCCGTTTGATATTTAACATGTCGATTACAGAACTACCGGTTATCCCGCTGGCGCCCGAACTTTCGGGCACGACGGTCGAAGAATTTCTTAAAGCCGAAACGACGACCGAAGACGTCGTGCGGCGCATTCACGAGCTGAAAGCGAAGCTCCGCGACAAGGTCGTCATCCTTGGCCACCACTACCAGCGCGAAGATATCATTCAGTTCGCCGATCGCACGGGCGATTCGTTCGAGCTGGCGCGCTATGCGGCGTCGAATCCGGACAAGGAGTTTATCATTTTCTGCGGCGTGCATTTTATGGCCGAGACGGCCGATGTGCTCTCAGCCGACCATCAGAAAGTGATTCTGCCTGATATGAAGGCAGGCTGCTCGATGAGCGACATGGCGCGCCCCGAGCAGGTTTTCGATGCATGGGATGCCATCGGCGAAGTGATGGATACGACGAAGATCTGTCCGATCACGTACATGAACTCGAGCGCTGCGATCAAGGCGTTCTGCGGCGAGCATGGCGGTGCGGTCTCGACAAGTTCGAACAACAAGTTTCTCTTTGACTGGGCATTTTCGCAAGGCTTCGAGAAGATCTTCTTCTTTCCCGATCAGCATCTTGGCCGCAATACGGCGCACTTTCAGATGGGTATTCCGCTCGATGAGATCGTCCTCTTCGATCAGAGCCAGGGCGGGTTGGGCGGGCTTACACCTGAGCAGATAAAGAAAGCCAAGATCATTCTCTGGCGCGGACATTGCTCGGTGCATCAGCATTTCCAGCCGTCGCATCCGGATATTATGCGCGCGCTCTATCCCGGCATTAAAGTGATCGTGCATCCGGAGTGCATGTTTGACGTTGTGCAGAAAGCCGATCTCGTGGGCTCGACGGCGTTCATTGTGAAGACGGTCGAGCAGTCGGCGCCGGGCTCGAGCTGGGCGATCGGGACGGAGCATCATCTTGTCAGCAGGCTTAAGCATACACATCCCGACAAGTTTGTGACGACACTCGCGCCATTCGCCTGCGAGTGCGCGACGATGTACCGCATCTCGCCGGAAGCGCTGCTGGGGATATTGGAAGATCTTGACAGGGGTGTAGTGCGGAATCGGATCGTTGTAACGGACAATGAAAAGCATTGGGCGAAAGTCGCACTGCAGCGAATGCTTGATATTACTGCTCAGAGTGCGAAATAACGCGAAGGTCAGCATAGTGACGTATGGCACGAGTCCAGAAAAACAGACCAATCCAAGTTCAGTCACCGAAAAAGGTATTGATCACCGGCGGTGTTCGCCGTATGGGGCTGGCTATTGCTCATGCGTTTAGCGAGCGTGGCGCTGTCCTTGGTCTTAACTATCACCATGCATCGAAGAAAGAAGCTGAGGCTGCACAGGAAGAATGTTTGCGGCGCGGCGCGAAGCAGGTCTTTCTCATCAAAGGCGACATAACGAAAGAAGCGGCGGCTGTACTTGGTCACTTCCTCAAGCTTGCAAAGGGGATTGATGTCCTCGTCAATAATGCTGGGGTGCTTCCGCCACAGCGAACACTCGAAGAGCTATCGCTTAAAGATCTACAGGCAACACTAAATCTGAATTTGCTGGCCCCGTTCGCTCTTACCCAAGCTGCCGTTAAAGAGATGAAGCCGGGCAGCGCAGTGATCAATATTGCCTCGCTTGGCGCGTTCGAGATCTGGAAGTCGCGTATCGACTATCATGTGTCGAAGGCAGGATTAGTAACGCTGACGAAGGCACTGGCACGCGAGCTAGGTCCGCGGCAGATATCCGTGAATGCCATTGCTCCCGGGGCGATCGCAGCCGATCCCGAGCAGGCGAAGCGCATCGGTACGCTCGAAGAGAAGATCCCATTCGGAAAGTATGGAGTGCCCGACGATATTGCGAAGGCAGTGATCTTCCTTGCTTACGACGCTTCGTATATCACCGGCGAGACAATCATCGTCGATGGCGGACGTTCAGTATTCCGGTGATCAGGCTGATTCGAAAATGAGTTGCTCGAGATTGGGTAGGTTTTTTCTTTTAGAGAGCTTCAATATTTCTATACCCACCACTTCATCGTTGTCATTATAATCGACAACAACACCAGGTGTGAGCTCCTCCGACTCAACGACCTCGGAATCGTCGATGCGAAGGTAAAGTGCATCAGCTTTTTTGTCTACCCTCAATTTCATAACTAGCCGATGTGATGGACCTTCACGATATTGGTGCTGGAGATCTGGAAGAGCGGATGACCGGCCGTGAGCACGACAAACCCTTCATTGCCAACCAACCCTTTTTTCTGACAGGTCGAGACCATGATGTTCAGCGTTTCATCGAACGACTGAATTTCTTCGAGCTTCAGCGGAATAATGCCATGATAGAACGACATGCGGCGAAGTGAGGCTTCATCGGTCGACATGCCGATCACCGTCTGCGAAAATCTGTACTTCGCTACATAGCGAGCGCTCTTACCGGAGAGTGTTGCGCTGATGATAGCGGTTGCGCCGACTTCTTCTGCCATAAGGCATGCTGCGCGCGCGACGGAGTCCGTTGCGCTATCGAGCACTTCTTTCGGATTATCAAACTTCCCTTCACCCTTTATGTAACCACTGCGCTCGGCTTGCACAATGATCTCTCTCATTGTGCGCACGGCATCGACCGGGAAGCGACCGGCGCTTGTCTCGGCAGAGAGCATGAGGCAATCCGATCCGTCGAAGACTGCGTTGGCGACGTCGCTTGCTTCTGCACGTGTCGGGCGGGAATGGGTGATCATCGACTCGAGCATCTGCGTTGCCGTGATCACAGGAATGCCGCGCTGGTTGGCAAGATCGATGATGCGCTTCTGCACTGGCGGTACTTGTTCGAGCGGCATCTCGACACCGAGATCGCCGCGGGCGACCATGATGATGTCGGCGACATCGAGGATCGTTTCGATATGATCGACTGCTTCTGGCTTTTCGATCTTTGCGATCAGCGGCGTATCCGTCTCATTCAATTCCGTTTTTAAGAATTGACGGAGCTGCAAAATATCAGAAGCACGGCGTACGAAGGAAAGTGCAAGTGCATCGACCTTCATTTCAGTGACGGCGAACTTTACGAGTTCTTTGTCGTGATCGGTAAGCGCTGGGATGCGGAGCTTCGTGCGTGGGAAGTTTATTCCCTTATGGCTTTTGAGGATGCCGCCATTCTTGACGCGGGTCTGGATCGCTGTCTTTGAGATGATCTTGTCGACATAGAGAATGATCGCGCCGTCATCGAGCAGGATCGGATCGTTGAGGTCGACGTCTTCACCGAGGAACGGGTAGCTCGTTGTGATGACATCGCCGGTCGTCTTTCCTTCGGGATCGAAGGTGAGCATTGGCTGCATCGCTTCGGTGATCTCGACACCGTACGGTGTGATGGTCTCGCCGGTGCGCATTTTCGGACCCGGCAGATCGCCAAGGATGGCGATGTGCTCACCGAGCCTCGCGCTGACGTTTCTTACTTTGCGGGCGATCTCGAGATGTTCGGCCGGCGTCGAATGCGAAAAATTCAGGCGGGCTATATTCATCCCCGCTTTGACCAATGCCTCAATGGCTTCCTCGGTGTTCGAAGAAGGGCCTAGCGTTGCGATGATCTTTGTTTTTGGGTATAGAGCCATAGACTGCAAAATTACGGCATTGTACGTAGGGCGTTGGCTAATACGCATCTGCGGTAATTTCTGCGTAACAATAATGTAACCCATAGTTATCGAAACATAGCG
>JANWLI010000178.1 GCA_025450975.1 Candidatus Kapaibacterium sp.
AGAGCACGAAGTGCAGTATTGACTTCGTTGGCATTTTTGAAAACTGAGGCTACATCTTCATCGAGAGGCACCGATACAACAGTACCTTTGAGGAGCTTAGCATAAGGGTTCTTCCTCCCTTACGATAGTCCAGGTCATAATGAGGAAGGAGATCGCCCTCACGCTTATTTTTTGGCTTTGTAGTGATCTTCTTCATACATAGCTTAGTCCTCTTTCTCTTCCAGCTCTTCCATCATCACGGTGTCGAGCTGGATCAGGACTTCCTTGATCTTCCTGCGGTTCTCGGGTTTGACCGGCACCAGCGGCAAGCGGTAGTGCTCGCTGATTATACCCATCATGGCAAGTGCAGCTTTCACTGGACCCGGATTCGACTCCACGAACATGACCTTCATCAGCTCCAGCAATTCATAGTGAATTGCCTTCGCCTCGGCAAACTTGCCATCGAGCGCAAAGCGCACCATACGTGAGAACTCGTTCGGTACAACGTTCGACGTTACGCTGATCACGCCCTTGGCGCCAACGACCACCAGCGGAACGGTAAGATTATCCTCGCCTGAAAGCAAGGCAAAATCTTTCGGGGCATTGCGAATGATCTGCATACACTGCGCAAGGTCGGCGCTCGCTTCTTTGACTGCGACAATGTTCTCGATCTCCGCAGCTCGCAATGTCGTCTCCGCACTCATGTTCAACCCCGTTCGTGACGGCACATTGTATATGATCACGGGGATGCCGACATCGCCGGCAGCTTTAAAGTGCTCGATGAGTCCGTCCGGAGTCGGCTTGTTATAGTACGGAGTCACGACGAGCGCTCCGTCGGCACCAAGTCGGAATGCTTCTTCGGTATTTGCGACTGTTGAACGCGTATCGTTCGTGCCGGTCCCGGCAACGACGAGGGCGCGTTTATCGACAAATTCGATGACGAACTGGAAATACTCCTGGCGCTCCTTGGCGGTGATCGTCGGATTCTCGCCCGTCGAGCCGAGCGGGACGATCATTTCCACGCCTCCCTGGATCTGGTAGTCGAGCAGACGCTCGAGAGCGATGTAATCGATCTCGCCAGCCGGGGTAAAGGGAGTGACAATGGCAGTGCCGGTGCCGCGGAATTTCAGTTTCTTACTCATGGCGCAAAATTACGGACTTATACTACCAAAGACGCTTTGCTGCCCGAAAAGTTACTTCCCGCCCAGGATCTCGCTCAGATTATCCTCAAAACGGTAGAATCCCTTCTTCCCGACGACCCATTCGGCAGCACGGACGGCACCGAGTGCAAAGCCGCGACGGGATTTCGCCATGTGGGTGAGTTCGATGGCATCTTCCTCGCTTTCAAAGCCAACGGTATGTGTGCCGGTGATAGAACCTGAACGGATCGAACTGATGGCGATCGTGTCTTTGGGCACGGCTTCTCCCTGCTTCAAGCTGGAGAGGACCTTCGTCTTTGACTTCAACCCCGCAAGCACTTCCTCGGATAAACGCAGCGCCGTGCCGCTCGGAAAATCCTTCTTCATCCGATGGTGCGCTTCGGTGATATAAACGTCGTAGTCGGCACTCGAAAGCAGCTTCGATGCTTCTTTGACGATCTTAAAAAAGAGGTTGACACCGATAGAGAAGTTCGATGCATAGACGCAGGCAATACCGGCATCGGCGATCATCTTCGATACTTTGTCGCGCTCTTTCTCCCAGCCGGTGGTGCCGATAACGATCGGGGTGCCGGACTTTGAGACGACGCGGACATTCGTCACGACAGCATCGGGCTGCGTGAAGTCAATGACGGCATCGGCAGGCGTTGCCTTCAGCGCCTCCGGCGAGAGCGGCTTATCGATATCGAATACGGCAACAACGTCATGATTACGCGCGCGGGCGATCGTCTCTATCTCATGCCCCATCTTGCCATATCCACAGAGTGCTATCTTCATTGTCTGAACTTGGATTCGTGGGATTTACGTCGATTACTAGAGATTAAAACACAAAAATACCCGCCAAGATTATCGGATATCCAATAATCCTTATAATCCCATAAATCCCAGTTCAGACAGTCCTACTTCCAGCCACTCCCAATCCACGGAAGTTCGAGCGAGAGATTATATTCGATCGAAATGGTTCTGAGGTAGGTGGTGAGTTGAGCAGTGTGGTGCTGCAAGTGTCTGAGGTTATACAAATGGAGTTCGCCGCGTGTGGGCTTGCTCCTGACGAATATCGACGGGAATCCCGAGCCTCCCTGTAACGATTCCTCTGTCTCGGCACGAATGGACGACAGTATTTTCTGATGGCAGAAATCCACATAGGCGAGTGTGTCTTCTTTAGAAAGAGCTTCACAGAGTCCTGGCATGCGTTCGTCTCCGCCACGAAGATTGAACTCGGACATGACGAATTCATCCTCGTGATGCGTCAAATAATGATCGAGCCAGAATAATGCATGATAGGCCATCTGCCTGAACGGATAGTTGCCGATCTTGCCATCGAAATGCTCCTCCGGGCAGACTGCTATTCGCTGCTTCGTCATCGACAGCGCTGCCTCGAACTGTGCGATGAGAATGTTTTGTAGATATTCGATCATGGATAGCGTAATTTTTGTACGGTAAAAATACGTTATCCAACAAGACTAACTATTTTTCCCGCTTCATCGTACGATGACGAGATGATCGTCGCCTAGCTTAACGATATAAGCGCCCTTAGGAAGATACGACACTGAGACTTCTGTACTACCTGAGTGGACGGCAAGTGTTGCAACGGTTTTTCCCAGCATATCACAAACACGTAATGAACGATCGTCTGGCGATGCCTCGAACATGATCTTGAGGCTCTGACCGACTACTGTTGATCGTAACGCGCTGCGAAGTTGATCCTGCTCCGCAACATCTGCCGATGGTGGGGTAAATATATACGAAAGGCCGGAGATCGGCGTGCCCTGCAGCATAGGAATTGCCGTCATCGTCACTTTGGGCGATTGCGGATCGCCAGAAAGCCAAAAGATCTTATTGATGGTAAAAAAGTCTGGCGTGGTCCTGAATATGCCGACAAACGGCCCCGTCCCGCCTCCGTACGCACTATCGCATACCGTATTGCCTGGTCCGTAATTCATCATGAAGACTCCGTCCTTTAATGAAAGCACTACCTGAAAGTTCGTCACGACATCCGACGGACAACTTGTCATACCGACGTTTTGCCAATCCACAACGATGCTCCGAGCGGCTTGTTCGCCCATGACCTTATACTTAACCTTTGCGAGCGGATTTGTCGAGTCGAGCAACGAAGTAAAGACATCGAGGAAGATCGCTGAATTTTCATTTTGAAACACGAGGTATCCGGTATAGGAAACGCCGATAAGATCGAGCGGGTATTTGGCGCCGAAGAAGGCCATTGTATCGCCCGGCAACGATATGGAGCCATACGTATCGTCGGAGCCCCACGGCATCGCCAGTGTGCTGTCTCCTTCGCCCAGCGGCTGAAATGCCGACGGTGTGATCGCCGTCGTCAGTTTATAGGATTGGGAACAGGCAGTGACCGTGAAGAATACCAGGAAGAACGTCGTAGCAAGAAGTCGCATAGGCAAGATAAAGAAGTGAATTACCTGGAGTAACCCATGAGGGTGCTAAAGGTCTCAGGCCGGAGCTTCTCCTAAATTGCTAATAACTTCTCGTAAACAGCCTATGCGCTGGTTATCTCGATCAATCGTGAAAGCGTCCTTCGATATTTCTTCGTGTCCCCGCCTTTCATGATGGTGGGATGAAAGATACCTGCGATCTTCACGCGGGAGAATACGATAAGCTTGATGTTATTATCATAGAGCTTGTCGACAAAGTAGACAAACCGCAGCGCCTCATGGGGATGATCGAAGATGCCGAACTCGTCGATGATCACCGTATCGAACTGCTTCAGCGCAAGCCGTGTGCGAATCGGATGAGCAGAGTCGAGCAGTTCTTCCATCTCATCAAACTCAAGCGAAAGTGTGCGCGATGCTTTTCCGGCACATGAAGCAACCATGGCGTCGAAGGCTGCCTCGTCACATGTCCAGCACGATGAGCCTTCGTCGAAGAGATGATGGGTGATGCGATAATCCTCCCCATCGATACGAAGCTGAACGAAGCGGTCGGTAAGTGCACCAAGCTCGCGGCGAAAATCTTCGCTCGAGAATTTCTCTTCGCCAAGCGCTCCCGGCGGAGTATTCGAACTTGTTATGATCGAGACACCAAGATCGAGCAACTGCCCCAGCAGATTCGTCGCGATACGCGAATTTGCCGGATCGTCAAGTTCGAACTCGTCGATGATGACGAGGTCATATTTGGCAAGCATCCCGACGACGCCGGCGAGGCGGACAAGTCCAACAAGGAACATCAGCTCCTGAAAGGAGAGAAAAGCCTTCGACCGTGGAAAGGCATGATACGCAGCTGCAAGCAAATGCGTCTTGCCGACACCAAAGCCTCCGTCGAGATAGAGCCCCTGCCCCTCGGATTTCATCGGCAGAAATTTCTTCACCCAGCGCCGGCCTTTGGCCTCTTTGCCGATAACTGCAACAAACTTCTTAACGGCCTCGCGGGTGAACGCCTGGGAGAAATAATGCGGGTCTGGCTCGTAGCTTTCGAAGGTCGCTGCCTGGAAGTGTGCCGGTGGGGCTAGTTCTCCGGCCAATGCAGTGACGTCGACCGGTCGGTCGATAAGCGTATGAAAATCTTCCTTGCCTTTGAACTGGTACATGCTTTCTTGCGCGAGACAGAAATGCTTCATAGCGGCCGGTCGTTCCATCTATCGAATGTCTACTAGCAGATACTGGGCCGTCGTCGCCCTCGTCATGATCGTCGGCCTCAGCTTTATTGGCTCGCCATTCGACGAGCAATTGCCTTTGCAGCATATTCCAACTGCAGTGGCGCTAGGGCTGTTTCTTGTTCTTTCCAAACGCTACCCGCTATCACGAGCGTCTTTCATCTGTCTTGTCGGTTTTCTCCTCGTCCATACGCTCGGCGCACGCTACGTGTACTCGAATGTCCCCTATGACGAGTGGGCAACAGCGATCTTCGGCCAGAGCATCAGTGAAACATTCGGCTGGACGCGTAATCACTACGACCGGTTCGTCCATTTTTTCTACGGCATCTTCTTCTTCATTCCCTCTCGCGAAATATTGATACGCTACATGGCGATCCCACAAAAGCGCGCTGATTACTTTGCGATTGAGTTTGTCATGGCCTCAAGCGCCGTCTATGAACTGATCGAATGGATGCTAACTATTACGGTAGCTCCGGAAGTCGCCGAAACCTATAATGGCCAGCAAGGCGATATGTGGGACTCACAAAAAGATATCGTGCTCGCAACACTCGGCGCAGTACTAACGCTTGTGTTTGTCAGGTTTCTCGCTTCTCGGAAATTGCGAAAAACTGCGTAGCGAAACAAAGCACGTCTCCCATCGTGTAGAAATGGCACATTCACATTCTGCATATCTGTATGAAAACGATCGCTACTATTCTTGTACTCTCGTTTGTAGGAATCGCATCGCTGACGGCATTCGGCGGCAGCATACTCTCAGGTAACCAGGTCGACGGATCCGGAAACCTGATCAAGGAAACTCGTCCGCTCACCGGCTTTACCGGCATCGATGCCGGAGGCGCAGTCGAAGTTATCGTCACCGCCCAACAAGACTTTAAGGTTGAAGTTGAAGCCGATGACAATGTCATCAACCACGTCACGACTACCGTCAGCGGTGGTACGCTCATCATCTCGGTGGACGACGAGCATTCATTCTCAGATGCAACGGTAAAAGTATACGTGTCGCTACCAACGCTCACACTGCTTGATATTTCCGGTGCAAGCAAAGCAAAGGTGACACATGTGAAGTCCGATGAGTTAACCATCAATGTCAGTGGCGCCTCAAGGGTCACAACCGAAGGCACATCGAAAGTTTTACTTGGCGATATCTCCGGCGCGAGTTCACTCAAGGCAGAAAAACTATCGGCAGAACATGTGACGATCGAAGCCAGTGGCGCCAGCAATAGTTACGTCACTGCAACCGAGCAACTGACTGCCGAAGCCAGCGGAGCAAGCGCAATTTATTACTTGGGAAACCCAAAAAATACTCAGGTGGAAACCTCCGGCGCAAGCTCGATAAAACGACGCTAAAAATCTCCATAAAAAGTGCGGGGAACGTGAACCATTATAACGAGTTACGTGGTTCGTATAAGGACACGAGTTCACTATCCCCGACCAATCATGACCAAAGCAGATATAGTCAATCGGGTGGCTAACGCCACGGGAGTCACAAAGCTCGAGACAGAAATACTCGTTGACAGCTTTTTTAAGACGATCTCGGACTGTCTTGCAGAAGGCGCTCACTTTGAGATCAGGGGATTCGGTACATTCAAGGTCAAGAAACGCAAACCGCGCGTAGCTCGTAACCCACGCACCGGGGAAGCTGTGCCTCTTGACATTCACTATGTACCAACCTTCAAGCCGTCGCGCGAACTTCGCGCGCTTATCGATAACGGCATGAAAGAGCGGTTCGGAGCGAAAGGATAACCCTTGAATCCAGAAAGCGGGCCGGACGATATCGAGAGTTCTCGCGGAAGCGGTGGTAGCATGTCACCGCTTCGGCGTGACGACGACGTCCTGCTCGACCGTCTCAAAGACGATCCCCCACTGAAACAGCAAGCGCCTACTTCTCTTACCATCGGCATCATCGCCGGCGTGCTTGCCTTGGGTGTCATTCTCTTTTTTGCTTTTCGCAATCCCGAAGTCTACCAGTCTACTGCCCCGGATCTTGGTGACGGCCACGCACACGCCGATACGAGTAAGATCTCGAGCAAACGTATGCGCCTTGCTCCGCTTATCGATTCGCTCGAAGCGGCTGCACGTGGTCATGACAACCCCGAGACCGAACTTGCACTTGCAAATGTCTACTATGATGCCGAGTATTGGGATAAGGCGTTAGCACTCTACGAGCACTATCTTGAACATGTACCAAGTAACGTCAACGCCCGCATTGACTATGCATTCTCGATC
>JANWLI010000179.1 GCA_025450975.1 Candidatus Kapaibacterium sp.
GGCATGTATGCGTTGATGCGCGGAGCTGCGCACGTTATTGGTATCGATACGGATGAGTGGTCGTTCGATAATGCACAGGAAAACCGGGGCCTCAACAATTTCAACGTAGAGAACTTTGATATTCGCTTTGGCGATCTTGCACAGACGATCAGCGTCGACGAGCAGTTCGATCTTATTATCGCAAACATTCATCGCAATGTCCTCCTGCCACTGGCTGCGCAGTTGCTTGTTCACTTGAAGGCACCGGGACAGTTGATCTTATCGGGTATTCTTACCTATGACGTTGACGAAGTCGTCAAGACTTATATCGCCGCCGGGTTTGAGTTTGTTTTATCGAAGCAGGAGCAGGAATGGGTAGCACTGCTGATGGAAAAGCGGTGATGCGCGTCGCAGCACTTGATATCGGAACGAACACGGCACTTCTGCTTATCGGCGAAGGTGACGGCGATACGTTTTCAATCCTGGAAGATGTGCATGCGATCCCGCGACTCGGCGAGGATGTCGATAAGACGCATGTCATCGGTAAGGAAGCAGTGCTGCGGCTCGATGAGATTCTCTTTCATTATAGCGACCTCATGACAAGTGCCGGCGTCGATATCATCGACGCAGTTGGCACGAGTGCACTTCGCGATGCCGAGAATAGCCATGCAGTGCGCGAGCATATCCGTAATGACTTTGGTATTCCGATCCGCCTGATCTCTGGTGATGAAGAAGCACGGTTAACGTATCTTGGAGCAGTGTCCGATATTTCGACCGATGCGCATCTGATCGCTGTCGTCGACATCGGCGGTGGCAGTACGGAGATCGCACTCGGCAGAGGGAAAGAGTATGCGATCGGGCGGAGTACGGATATCGGTGCTGTACGTCTGACTGAACGCGCGCAAGATCGTGCAGGTCGCGAAGAAGATATTCGTTCGCATCTACGCGAGACATTCAACACACTTGCATTGCCCGATAGGCTGGTTGCAGTTGCGGGAACAGCTACGTCTATTGCGGCGATCAAGCTGGGGCTGGAGGTATTCGAGCGCGAGAGGATCAATGGCACACAAGTCTTCCGTGCGGAGCTGGAGGAGATCGTTGACCTCCTGTATTCGATCTCTTCTGCTGAACTAACCGAACGCTATCCTGTGATCACGAAAGGCCGTGCCGATATTTTGCCTGCGGGCGCGCTGATCCTGCTGGAAGTACTTCGGTATCTTCGATTGGATTCGTTTACTGCCAGTACGCGCGGGCTGCGTTATGGCGTTGCCATCGATGCGATCAGGCGAGCTCTGTCATAAGTTTACGCAGGACGCCAAGGAATGCGTCAAGATCATCGGCCTTTGTATCTTTTGAAATCGAAACACGAACAGACTTCCGCGCAACGTCGTCGCCTTTTCCCATCGCCATCAGTACATGAGACGGCTGCAAACTCCCTGACGTACACGCCGAGCCGTTCGAGACGGCAATTCCCTCAAGATCAAAACGAATGAGCAGTGCCTCGCCGTCGATCTTGGGTAACAGATCTTTCTGAAAAGTAAAGTTGACGATCGAGTTTACCGAATCTTCATCCGGAGTATTGAGGACGATCTCCGGCATAGTTTTCAATTCATGAAGGAGATAGTGCTTAAGTATGGAAAGATGCGCCATCCGCTCATTCCACTCTTCGCGCATGATGGTTACGGCTTTCGCAAAGCCGACGGCTAGTGCGACGTTCTCGGTACTGCCGCGCCGGTTGCGCTCCTGTGCGCCGCCGTGCAGCAGCGGCTCGATCATAATGCCGCGGCGAATGAAGAGCGCGCCGATGCCTTTCGGGCCGTGTACTTTATGCGCTGAGAGTGTGAGCAGGTCGATGTTCAGCTCTTTAACGTCGATGGCGATCTTGCCAAGCGCCTGTATTGCATCGGTATGCACAAGTGCCTGCGGAGCAAGCTCTTTTGTGCGGCGTGCGATCTCACCGACGGGGTTGATGCTGCCGATCTCGTTATTGACGCTCATGATGCTGACAAGCGTCGTGTCGGCTGAGAGCCGGGAAGCAAGTTCTTCCGTATCGACCTGGCAACGGTCGTTTACATTCAGCTTCGTTGTTGCTACTCCAAACGATGAGAGGAATTCGCAGGGCTCGAGCACGGCATGATGCTCGGCAGCCGATGTAATGATCGAAAGCTGTTCGAAGCGCTTGCCCTTATCGCGTGCCTGGAAGGCAGTGCCTTTGATCGCATGATTATTCGCCTCGGTGCCGCCGGAGGTGAAGATGATCTCGCTCTCTTCGGCGCCGATGGCATTGGCGACGGTCGTCCGTGCTTCCTCGAGCGCGATGCGCGCGTGGCGTCCGAGATCATAGATGCTTGAGGCATTGCCGTACTCTTCGATGAAGTACGGAAGCATCGCCTCGCGGACGCGGTCGTCGAGCTTTGTTGTAGCGCTGTTATCGAGGTAGATCATGCGAGCAAGGCAAACGAGGCGTTTGCCGTGGAGGTTCAGAATTCGTATTATAGGCCAAAAATGGTACTACATTGATAGTATGATTAATGCACAGAACTGTTAGTAGTCTCCGAATTCAGCGTGTATTTTTCACTAACTTCTACAATAGTATGAAAACGATCCTTATCAAGAGTGCTTGCATACTTATGGTATGCGCATTTTCTGTTCTCCGTGCAAACCCCATTTATATGCAGTATGAAGGTATCAAAGGCAGCGTACAAGTCGAGGTAAAGAATGGTGTTGCGAAACTCAATAATCTTGTCCCCGGGACCTACCAGGTTAACCTGATCTTTACCGGCAAAGATGCCAAGGGAAGAGATGGAAAGCCGCGGACAATGGGCCATGTAAAAGTCTTTAGCGGCAATACGGGATTTGCCGGTGGCGTCAATGTCGCAGCCGGTGATGTCAATGGTGACGGCAGAGCGGATGTGATAGTCGGTAACAGTCCAGGTGCAGCCGCGTCGTCGCATGGCACTGGTATGGGCGCAGGGAAGGTCAGCATGCAGGATTTTCATTTTGTCATGCGTACTGCAGACGGGAAAGTCGCACAATCGAAGGTTGGCGCAGGGAAAGTCAGCTTACAGGATCTGCATCTGACGTTACGCCCGAGCGGAAACGATGTTGTCGGCTCGCTCGGATCGATGGAAATCAAGGGCCCGCAGCCAAGCGCAGGCGCGCGGCAGACGACGTTTGTCGTGGATATGATCGTCGATGTCGACTAACTTTGTCGTATATTCGCCCCCCCACTTCGACAAAAGGCTTCTAATTCAACTTAAGGAGATAATATGAGAACCATCATCATCAAAGCGCTGTCGTTCGTCGCGGTCAGTGCATTCGTTACAAGTATGTCGTTCGCTCAGGGCGGCGCGTTCCTTAGTCTTCGCGCTGCCGATGGCTCCGTGCGGACAGCTCCGGTGAGCCCGCAGGGTAGCTGCACGATCGATAACCTCACGCCCGGTACGTATGGCGTCGCGCTGTTAGTACCAGCCGTGCAGAAAGTCCGCGACGCAGCAGCGAGAAGCTCTGCCGATAAAGGCCACGATAAGTGGATCGAAATTCAAAGCTGGTCATGGGGAGCATCGCAATCTGCCGGTCATGGCGGGGGCGGTGGTGCAGGGAAAGTATCGGTCCATGATATCAGCGTGACAAAAAGCACGGACAAGTCTTCGCCGAAACTTGCCGAAGCCGTTGCCAAAGGTAAAATCTCTTCCGGTTCACCGGCAAGAGTGCAGGCAACACAGACCATAACCCATGGCGGACAGCCATACTATGAGATTAAGTTGGAGGACGTCATGGTATCGAGTTTCCAGCAGTCGTCATCAGGCGCGGGAAACATCCCCATGGAATCGCTTTCGTTGAATTTCACGAAAATTAAGTGGGATGTCAAAGAGAATGTAAAATAAGATCTTGATCAGATCAGTACAAAGAGCGCCTTAGTGGCGCTCTTTTTTTGTGACGAATAACCTTGAAAATGGGGCATTCCGGGCTACTGCGACCTTCCTTGTGCGGCACTAAGGGAATTGCGGTTTTGGCCGGTACAATTTTGGCGGATTTGTTGTATATTCGGCCTACCACCCCATAGCCATGAGATAGAACCAAGCTAGATTTTGGCCAGCAGATTCTCCCTTCTTCTCTATCTCGTGATGTGCGATGATATATATGTTTCACTTAACTCAAAGTAAGCTATGAAATCCATTCTATGGTATTTGCTTGCGATGACCGTGATGGTATCGGCAAGCGTCTATGCGAATCCGATCTATATGAAGTATGACGGCGTCGATGGCAGTTTTCAGGTCGAAGTCAAGAACGGCAAAGCCACGTTAAATAAGCTCAAACCCGGGACCTATCAGGTAAGTCTTGTTTTTACCGGCCGTGATGCAAAAGGGAAAGACGGCAATACGCGCTCCTCTGCGCATGTAAAAGCCTTCAGCGGAAGGTCTGAATTTGCCGGCGGCGTTCGTGTTGCCACTGGCGATGTCAATGGTGATGGCAGGGCCGACCTTGCTGCCGGGAACACGAAGAATGCTGCCTACGGCGGTGGCGGTAGCACGGGAAAAGTCCAGATGCAGGATTTTCATTTTGTCATGCGCTCATCAACCGGACAAATGTCGCAGGGTGGAATGGGTGCAGGCAAAGTTTCCATCCGCGATTTTAACGTAATGCTTCAGTCAAGTGGCTTTGAAGTGACCGGACAGCTCGGGACGATCGAACTCAAGGCTCCGGAAGGCAAAGCCGGGATCGACTCGTTCTTCGATGTCTTCACGGAGATTGACTTCAACTAAGAGTAGAGATAGAGTAGTTCAAGAAGAGAGCGTCACTGGTGACGCTCTTTTTTATCGTACAACTTCGATTATTTGTTGTATTTTAGTCTTGTTCCGTGTCAACTATTTTCAGGAGGATAATGCATGAATCTCTTAAAGCTAGGATCACTTATCGTACTGCTGCTCTGTGGCGTTACCGCTTACGGGCAGGCAGGCTATCTCAAGTTTGATGGCGTCGACGGCTCGTCGCATGTCGCGCCGTTGGGGCCGAGGGGAGGGATGGTTGAGAGTATCAAGCCAGGCACGTATAGCGTTTATCTAATCGTACCTGCAGAAGAAAAGAGGCGTATGCCTGCATCGGGACAAGCAATGCCGCAAGGAAAGTGGCTCGAGCTTGAAAGCTGGCAATGGTGGGCGGGGAAGTCGGCAAAAATTGCAGAGGCGATCTGCAATGGAAATTTTCCGGCTGCTCGTCTGCAGCTCTCATCGCCGTTCCTATTTCAAGGGCAGAGTTCGTATCAGGTAAAGCTAAACGATGTTGTGATCTGCAACTATAACTCCGGAGGAACAAGCCCACCACCGGGAGACAGACCCATGGAGTCGCTTTCGCTTAACTTCACGAAGATTACGTATAGATTTTCTAAATAACAGGACTAACTACATACTGCTGGAGCGCCTTTATGGCGCTCTTTGCATTTATCGCTTCCCCAGCTTCACGAAGAGCCGGTAGTACTTATCGGAGTAGGAGACTTCGTGCGTGCCGTCTTCGGTTTCCCAGCGGCGGTAAGTGACGCTTTCGTCTTTAGTGACGACACCGCGGCCGAAGTGTTTTTCCATGTAGGTGTTGAGTGCGTTGCGCGTATCGAGGTACGAGCCACCGCCGAGGGGATGGAAGTTGACGACGATCGTCCGCACCTTGCCGCGCAACATCTGCAGCTGCATGAAAGCGGGCTGTCCGAAGACGACGACGGAATCGGATTCAAGCAGCGAGAGCGAATCGAGCTTCATCGATTGGCGGCGCTTGGCGATGCTGCGGAATACTAGTTCGACAGAATCGGTGGACATTGCGATACGCATGCCTTCGATCGCCGGACGCGGAGGAGCATATTTCTTCGGCTCTGCAAAGGCGACGCAGGCGAAGAGGATGCCGAGAATCAGTACTCGTCCTGCAAAATAGATACCGGAGCGATTTGCTACGCTCACAACTTGATCTTCACTTGATAAAGCTTATGCGCGCGGAGTCCGAGAAATTCGAGGGACTTGCCGTCGCGCGAAAAACCTAAACGGCCCGTGCGGTCGAACGGCGCGCTCTCTTTATTGCCGACAATAACGATCGATTTGCCGCGTGCATTCGACGTAACATACGCATAGTTCTTTTCATCGCCGGACCAGACAAAGCGCATACCGGCACCTACATCGCCAACATACTTCTTATTGTAGTAGAGCTTCATCACTTCGCCTTCCTTCACGGTCCAGGCAAGGTGTTTGCCGGAGGGACTCATGAAGAGCAGCGACGTCGATGCGTATGGGCCTGCAATGACCTTGCCGTCGAGAACGACGACACCTTTGCGCTCATCACCCATTGGCACCCATGCCGGATCGGCGCCGAAGTAGGCGATGTGCGTGCCTG
This sequence comes from Candidatus Kapaibacterium sp., assembly GCA_025450975.1. Classification (GTDB taxonomy): domain Bacteria; phylum Bacteroidota; class Ignavibacteria; order Palsa-1295; family Palsa-1295; genus JANWLI01. Next base: position 6,355 of record JANWLI010000179.1, read on the forward strand.
CCGTATCCATCGCGATGTTATTGATCCAGCGATGCGGCGGCAGGACTTTATTGCCGAAGATCATATAATGGCGCGCGCTGTCGCGATGTGCCGAGCGATAGCTCGTCTTGTAAAGTGCGGCCGAATTATAAAAATTATTATTGTAGTCCATTCCTTCGACGATACCGCCGAGCGCAATATTATGCGGAGAGAAAAATCGGATGATCGCTTCTTCCGGTCGCGCGTACGGATTCTTGTCGCGCTTCGCGACGACCTGCGCTCCGGTCTTTGTGATCAGATAATCCATCTCGTCGTCGTTCGCGCGGAAGGCCCAGGTATCGCTGCCAGTGCCGAAGGAGAATGTGCGGGGACGTTGGTACTCTGTTGAGATGACTTTGCCATCAAGCAACACGACGTCGCGTACACCCTGCTGCTTAATATTTGCGCGCGGAAGCAGTGCTGCAAAATGTTCTCCGTTACGAGAGAAGTAGAGCGAGTTGTAATCTGCGGTGAATGCTCCGATCGAGTCCGTAACCAATCCACTTTTCGCGAGCGATGCTTTGTGGACTTCCGTGACGGTCATGTTGAAGCCATCGAGATCGATGTTGCGGACAAGGCCCATCCAGATGATGTACGAATTTGTCGGATCGATCTGCGCCGTGGCGACGGGGATCTCGTTAAACTCCTTCTCGATTCGTGTGCCGGAGATGATCATGTTCCGGATCTGCGCGAATCCGTCGACGGCGAACCACAGCGATCCGTCGGGCGAAGCATCGAAATGCTCTACCGGGCGTGCCGGATCGAACTCATAGATGAGCTTTTCCGTAATGCCGGTGGTCTTTTGGCCGAAAGCAAACGTAGAAACGAGGATAACGAGGAGCAGCGGACGTATCATGCAACAGTGGTTCGGAGGCGCTTTATTTCGCTGTCGATTGTACCGGAAATGAAGGTCAGTTGTTTCGCCAGGTCCGTCGTGATGGTGCGCCGGTTATGGCGCGAGACAAATTCGTCGTTGGCGATCTGCTGCAGGTCCCATTCCTTCCACTTGCGATAGAGGTCGATAATCGCCTCTTTTGTCGCATGTACGTTATCCGGAGCGACGACGATGGCATTGCCGTACTCCTTGAGCAGCCGCTCCGCATGGCTGCCGGGAGGCACGAGACCGAGGATGGTCTTGCGGGTACCGAAGTACTCGTAGAGCTTTCCGGGCGCGGAAAGGTCGTCGGACATGGTCATCCAGAGCACGTCGCTTGCAAGCAATTCGGCCACACTTTCGGCATGCGGAAGGTAGCCGTGAATGGTGACGTTACGATCGAGGCCGAGTTTGGTAATCAGCTTCGTGTACTCTTCCTGGAGGATGCCGACAAACGATAGATCGAGAGCAGCACCAAGTTCTGGCACTTCGTCGATTGCCTGACGTGCAGCCTTGAGCATCGTGGCCGGACTGCGGCCGACGTAGAACGTACCGGCATACGTCAACCGGAAGGTGTCCGGCTTTGCACGATCGATTGCCATCGGCTTTGCCTTTTCGATGTCTTCGGGATCGAAGCCATGCGGCAGAATGGAGACGTCGTTCCAGTCGAGGAATTCGTACTGCTTGATCAGCACTTCTTTCATGCGGCGATTGGCGACGGTGATCGCATCGCTTGCGCGAAGCGAATCGTATTCCATCTTGCGAGCCTTTGCGCGGTGGAACGGCGTTGCGTAAAAATTCAGGACGTTGTTAGCGACCCATGCATCGCGGTAATCCATGAGGTACGGTACGTTGTACTTTTCCTTGAGTTCGCGCGCGATGAGAAAATCGGTGTATGGCGGCGCCGTCGTGAAGATCGCGTCGATCTTATGTTTTGCGAAGATCTCGTCGGCTTTCTTGATCGCATGCTCTTTCCAGAGGATGCGCGAATCGGGCTGGCGGATCGTCTGCACGAGCTTGGAGCGGATACGCTGCCAGGATGCCGAAGGAAGCTTCATCGTCTCGCCGTTAGTGCGCATCTTCTTGCCGAAGGTCGGGTCTTCGTCGGTGCGCCAGATCTCGACGGCGCCGTCGTCAACGAGGGGCTGAAGCTCGCCAAGGAGCGAGTCGTCGTAGGCGTAGTACGGCGTGCGTTCTGTTGTCGTCAGGACGATGGGTCTCCAGCCGGTTTCGGGCAGGTATTTCACGAACTTCAGCGTGCGCTGAACGCCCGATAAACCCATCGGCGGAAAATAGTAAGCGATAACGAGAACGTTATTATATGTACGCAAGGGGGTCACCGTGATAAGAAGAAGTAGATGCGCCGGAAAAACACCCGCAGGAGTGGTAACGGTTTCAAAATATGTGGTAATAAAGGCTGTGGAACAAGTTAATCGGAGGGTAGGTTAGTTTTTTACATGAAGTTCAAAGCAATTGTTCATACTGCCGAAGAAGGTGGGTACTGGGCCGAAGTGCCTGCGCTTCCCGGATGCTTCACCGAAGGTGAGACCATCGATGAAGTACGAGCCAATTTGCGCGAAGCAATTGAGGGGATATTGGACTTTGAGATCAAGCCTTCAGCACTGGAAATTGAACAATCTCAAATCATTGAGATAGAAGTATGAAGTCGATCTCCGGAAGAAAACTTTGTAAACTTCTGGAAGATAAAGGCTGGGTTCTCCTCCGCATCAATGGCAGTCACCACATCTATAAGAAACCGGACTTTCCTATCGTTTCTGTACCCGTTCACGGGAATGCTGACCTGAAACTCGGAACACTTCGCGGTATTCTGAGAGCTGCCGGTATTGATCCGAAAGAGATTGAGTAGATGATGAACTTGGAACGACTGTTTCCATTTCCTTAGTTAATGAAACAGGGCCTCCTAAGACCCGTATTTGTGATATGCCTGAAGAACTGTCTCGCGAGTTAATCGAACGCCTTGCGCGGCTCCGCTCCCGCCGTGAATGGCAGCGTATGCGTACCGGACTTTTCCGGACGCTTGGTGTCCTCGTTCTTATTGCAATTTCAGCACTTGCAGTCGAAGCCGTTTTCCATCTATCCATTACCGGACGTACGATCCTGTTCTGGACGACGGTCGGCCTCATGGCCTCGAGCGTCATTTTGCTCTTTATGCCGGCAGCCTTCGAGAAGGCCGGGATCCGTCCGCGCCTCACAAATGAGGACCTCGCCGAGCGGATCGGCAATCATTTTACGGAAGTTGAAGATAAGCTCGTAAACGTCCTCCAGCTCAACTATTCGTTCGCGGCTCAGCCGGCCGGATCGGGCGCATTCGCACAGGCAGCATTTGCGACGACCTACGGCTCGGTACGCCACCTCGATTTTAACGCAATCCTGGACAACCGCCCGGTGCGCCGGTCGATGTTGTTTTTCCTCGTCGCGCTCATTCTTGGCGGCGGCGCATTCTTCGCTTCGAGCGGTCAGCTCATGGCAGCAGGCGAGCGCCTTGTTAACTACGAGACGTTCTACCAGAAGCCGGCGCCGTTCGAACTGATCGTCGAGCCAGGCAACGATAAACTGCTTCGCGGCACGACAGTGAAGTTCATCGTTCGCACGAAAGGCGAGCAGCTGAAGAACCTGACGCTGAACATGCGCGAAGAAGGCGCACAGGATTTTGACAAGATCGAATTGCGCGCACTGCCTGTCGGGAATTCGAAAGAGACGCAGTTCGTCTATGAACTCCGCATTCAGCGTGCGATGGAATATTATGCTGAGGCACAGGAGATCGTCTCGGATAAGTATGCACTGACCGTCCTCGATAAGCCGCTCGTGCGTTCGCTGAGTGTTGTCGTGGCGCCGCCCTCGTATACGAGAGAACCTGCACGCGCGCTCGATGAAAATCTTGGCGATGTTACCGGTATTGCCGGCACGCGCATTCAGGTTGCAGCGCAAAGCTCGAAAGAATTGCTTGCTGCGCGCCTCGTCTTTACGCCCTTCACAAGTTCGCTCGATTCGATCTCGCGACCGAAGGCGGAAGTCTATAATTTGAATGTTAACGGTGCGCTTGCAAATGGTGGTGTGCAATTCCGTCGCTCCGGCCTCTATCACATCGAGTTGCTCGACAAAGACTCGCTCTGGAGCGAGAAGCCGATCGAATACACGGTGACACTCTCCGAAGATGAAATGCCGGCCGTAGCACTGCTCGATCCGGATGAACGCGCAGACCTGCCGGGCAACCTGCGTCTGCCGATGCTTGTCCGCATCCACGATGATTTCGGATTTTCCAAGTTGCGTCTCGGCTACCGTATCACGAAGTCACGCTTCGTACCCGAGGAGAAAGAGTACCAGTGGCTCGATCTTCCGTTAGCCGATTACCATACGCAGGATCTCGAAGTACCGTATATCTGGAATCTCGCGAAGCTTGACATTACGCCTGAAGATGAACTTGGATATGTGCTTGAGCTTGCCGACAACGACATGGTCGCCGGTCCGAAGAAGGTGCGCACATCGGAATTTGCCGTGCGTTTCCCGTCGGTCGATGAGATCTTCAAGAAGGCCGAAGAAGAGCATGCACAGACAGAGCGCAGCCTGCAGGAGATCAAGCAGGACGCCGAAGACCTCAAGCATAAAGTTGACGAGACGCTGAGCGAGATCCGCCAGCAGTCGAATTCCGAGATCGGCAAGAATCAGCAGGAGTTTTCCGTTCGCAAGGACGCCGAAGAGATCATGAAGCGTCAGTCGGAGCTGGAGAATCGCGTCAAAGACGTGAAGAACAAGCTCGAGCAGATGACGAAGAATCTCGAGCAGCAGAATGCGATTTCTGAGATGACTATGCAGAAGTACGCTGAGCTGCAGAAACTGCTTGAAGAAGTAAAGACGCCTGAGATTGATGCCGCCTTCGATAAGCTGAAGCAGGCCATGAAGAATATGGACCAGCGCGCGATGGAGCAGGCGATGAAGGAAGTGCAGTTTAACGAAGAACAGTTCAAGGCATCGATCGAGCGTACGGCGAACCTGCTCAAGAAGATCAAACTCGAGCAGAAGCTCGATGAGCTGATGAAGCGCTCCGATGAGCTTGCGAAGAATCAGGAGCAGACAGCGAAAGATCAGCAGAACGCTGCGAACAATAATAAGCAGATGTCGCCCCAGGAGAAAGCCGCTGCCGAGCAGAAGCAGAAAGATGCGATGAACGAGCTTGCCCGCATGCAGGACGAAGCGCGTCAGATGGCCAAGGATATGCAGAAGCTGCCGGAGTCGATGCAGTCACCTGAAGAGATGAAGGACGCTGCCGAAGCCACGAACGATCCTTCGATCGAGCAGGCGATGGAAGATGCGAAGGAGTCGATGAAGCAGTCGAAGAACAAACGTGCATCGGAGCGTTCGAAAGATGCTGCCGAGAAGTTGAAGAAGGCGCGCAACAAACTCGAAGACCTGAAGAAAAAGATGGCCGAGAGCGAGAAAGAGCGCAATATGGCCGAGATGAAAAAGATGCGCGACGAGCTCAACCGTCTTTCGAAAGAAGAAGAAAAATTGAAGCAGAAGTCGAAAGAGGCAATGCCGAATTCGAACGTCTTCCGAGACCTTGCGCGCGAGCAGGCAGAGCGTAAAGAAGAACTTGCACAAACCGCTTCGCAGATGATGCAGCTTGCGCAGAAGACGCCAAGCGTGACGCCGCAGATGGGTCGCGAGATGGGCAAGGCATTCAACCAGATGCAGCAGGCGCAGGAGTCGATGACCGAGCGCGACCAGCAGAACTCGACGCAGAGTGCACAGGCAGCAATGGCAGCGCTCAACCGTGCATCGCAGGAAACGCAGAAGGCAATGGACGCCATGCAGCAGCAGGGCGAGGGGGCATGTCCGAATCCGGGCGGATCGAATCCGGGTGGTGAGGGCGGCGAACCAAACCAGCCGGGCAGCGGCGGCAGCGCAATGCAGCAATTCCTTAATCAGCTTAACGGCATGGCCGAACGTCAGCAGCAGCTGAACCAACAGATGCAGCAGATGATGAACGGTCAGGGCGGCATGAGCGGTCAGCGTGAGATGATGGAGCAGCAGGCGCAGGCAGCTCGTATGCAGGCCAATCAGCAGGCGCTGCAGAAGTCGATGGAACAGCTTGCAAAAGAACAGGAACAGGCCGGTCAGGGTAAGAAGAAAGCTGTCGATGACTTGAAGAAGATCGCCGAAGAGATGCAGGAGCTTGTCTCGAATATGAAGACGTCGGGTGTGCGTCAGGAGACGGTTCAGCGTCAGGAGCGCATTTTATCGCGCCTGCTCGAAGCGCAGCGATCGGTCAATGAGCGTGACAAAGAGGAAACGCGCGAAGCCAAGTCGGGCGAAAATATGGCGCGCGTCTCTCCATCAGATATTAATCTTACGCCGGAAGAGCGTCGCAACCTTCTGCGCGAAGAGGCACTTCGCGCCAAGGATGCGGGCTATACGCGTGATTACCAGCAGTTGATCCGCAAATACCTCGAACAACTCGAGAAGTGATCGTCAACCAATGTGAAAACCCCAGTCACCGATCCTGAAACTGAGCGGGATATCATTACGCGTGCACAAGCAGGAGATAAGCGCGCATTCGACCAGCTAGTCAAAACCTACGAACCGGTCGTCTATCGCTTCGCCTATAATGTCTGCCGCAACGAGGAGCGTGCAAAGCTCACTTCACAGGATACGTTTATCAATGTATTCCGAAAACTTGATCAGTTCGATGGCCGCGCAAAGTTCTCGACCTGGCTCTATAGCATTGTGACGAATAACTGCATGATGGTACGGCGGAGCGAGTTCAGCGACACCCTTTCCATCGACGAGCCTGCGGTTGCCGATACGGTTGCGCGCATGCCATCTTCGCGACCAGGTCCTGTTCGCGAGCTTCTGATTGCTGAGTTAAAAGACGAGGTCGATAAGGCGATCCTAAAGCTGCCACTCGATTACCGGCTTGTTCTTACCCTACGCGATCTCGAAGGCCTGAGCGCCAACGAGGTAGCCGAGGTCCTTCATATCTCCGTTCCTGCCGTTAAATCGCGCCTGTTCCGCGCCCGGGACTTTCTCCGGAAGGCATTAAAACCTTTTGCCGAAAAAGTATAGCTTTTCCTGAATCCTTTGGCTCCCTGGCTGCATCTAACGTATAGTAGGAGACAGGGAAATGATATTACAGCAAATCCGATCTGCCGATGGTACGGGCACGCTAACCTATATTATCGGGGACGAAAAAACCAGACAAGCGGCAGTTATTGACCCGAATTTATCCGATGTGGACCGTATTGTCGATGTAGTTGACAGCCTCGGGCTGAAACTGACGACGATCGTCGATACCCACACGCATGCTGACCATTATACCGGAGCGCAAGTTCTAAAAGAGCGTACAGGTGCAAGGATTATCATGCATGCGCTTGCCGGCGGAAAGTGGGAGTTTGTTCATCTTGGCGATGCATTTGGTATTGGCGATATTCTTCGGGCGAACGTAAAAGTCGCGATCGATCGCTTCGTTGAGGGTGGGGAAACAATTTCAGTTGGCGATCTTACGGTGCAGGCGATCCATACGCCCGGCCATACCAACGATCATATTTCCCTGCTTGTCAATGGGCATCTGTTTACTGGTGACGTGCTGCTCGTCGGTCAGGCGGGGCGAAGTGACTTGCCCAGCGGTAATGTCGACGAACAGTACACGACGCTGTTTGAAAAGATCATGAAGTTGCCGGAGTCGACGGTTATCCATCCCGGCCATGACTATGAAGGCAACGAGTACACGACGCTTGCCGCAGAAAAGCGGTCGAATCCGTTTCTGGCGATGCGAAGCAAAGCAGAGTACAAAGCATTTGTGGAAGATTTCTTTCCCCCGGTAGCAGATGCTTTTGGTAACGGAGTCGTCTTGCAATGCGGCACGCGACGCGTATTCGAAGAGAAAGAGGAATTCACGAACATCACTCCTAAAGAACTTGAGGCGATGATGGTAACGGATAAGCCATTGATCATCGACGTGCGTGAGCCGAAGGAACTAGCCCTCTTCGGTGCCATCAGTGGAGTACTTAATATTCCGATGGGCTCGCTGGTTCGTGGTAAAGTCGATCTCGCCCCGTTCAAAGGGAGAAAGGTCGTCGTTGTCTGTCAGACCGGTGGGCGATCGATCGAGGCCGCGCACTATCTTGTGTCGAAGGGAATTCGCAACGTCTCTAATCTTGTCGGTGGCACCCTTGGGTGGATCATGGCCGGGAAGCAAGTGTCGAGAGTATCAAAGGAAC
>JANWLI010000180.1 GCA_025450975.1 Candidatus Kapaibacterium sp.
GGTCATGAGATTGTATTGGTTTTAGTGAAAAGTTATTTGTCGTAGTGTCCCTGTGCGTAGCATTCGAAGGATCCGCTCTTCACCCGGTAGGCGATCGGTTCAGACATGCGGACCTTGCGGACCACACGCTTTACCTTCACGACCTTCTTTGGCTGCGGCAGTGTAAAAAAGAAATAGGGGATGCAGAATGCGAGTAGTAATACCTTCATGTCCAGTCCTCCTCAGGTTTGATTTTAGGCGCAACTTCTCCGATCGTTCCGGTGATCACTAACCCCGGTGTCTCTTCAGCCTTGGTAATCCGGATGCCCGGCCGGACACCAGGGTTCAAGTGGATAGGCACTGCCACTAAGAGACGATCACGATCTTCGTTCGTGAATTCCTTTGCGCGGCCAGAGACGCGGTAATGGATCCGTATATCGATGTAGCCGTTCACGACACGCCTCCTTCCACACCGACTTCCATGAAGTTGATGGCGTAGTCCTTCGCCTGATCAAGGATCTGCAGGATGTGTTTCCGGAATCCGTCCCACTCGTTGCGATCGGTGACGACGGCAACTTCATTGACGTGCCGGTTACTCTTGCCGATGATGATGATCGAGACGTCAGACTCGATCGTTTGGCGACGGAACCGGTGATAGATGTGCAACTCTTCCTGCCCGAGGTTTACGTATGCTTGGATCTCTTCGTGGATCCGTCGCAGGAGGTCCTCTTTCGTTGCGTCGGGCAGGGCATTCATGGCATAGGGGAATGAAAGCGAGATCGTAACCTCGCGGATGATAGCAAACTGTTGTTCCCTTGGCATGCCAAGCGCTGCCCTGATATCACCGTAGGGAATCGTCCCTTGTTGGGAGAACACTTCTTTCACTAAACCGTAGCGGCCGCGAAATTTCTTGAGGATCTTCTGTTGCTCGACGCCTTCGCCGTTATGCGACATGAGGAAGACAGCGACGTTCGATGACTCAAACCATCCGAGCTTAATAAGGCTGTCACGGAAACCATCGTCCGACATAAGCGGCTGCTCGCCAAAGTCCGGATCGTTAGCAACGATGCAGAAATAGTCACCGGCATTATGCTGGTTAATGCGAACCTTAGGGAATGGCTGCCCTGGCAGCGTCGTTTGGATCATGGTCGTCTGATGCTATGGTGGCTTCGGTTACTGTATCATTGGCGTCTTGTCCAACCCATTGCTCTGGCCGCCAAGCTGTGCAGTGGGTTGATTGTATCCGTACATCTGTGAGTGCATCTCGAGGAGCACCGCTTCGATCGTGGCCGGGTCAACCTCCAGCGATCCGACGCTTCGGCCGCTCTTGAGCTGCAGATGGTAGATCCTCCACTGGCCGTCGAACTCCTGCATCGCAGTGAGCAGGCCGTTCTCGATCACGATCATGCGCAGTACCGGTTCTCCGAACTCATCCCGCGCGGAAAATTTTTGTATCGTTGGTTTTTCCATTTGTCCGCTTTCTGAAATCAACCGCTCGCTCCCCTTCTTTCCCTATCTCATTACCACAGAGTGATGAGTTGTGCTTTGTACTCGAAAGAGAGCGAGCAGGTAGTTTGCCTTATCTTGATGGTGCATCATCTTACACGTAACACCATCAGAGTGAGCGATGAGAAAACTCTTCATCCTGATACACTTTCTTTCCATCGGCGCCAAACGTTATCGGCCTGGCGTTACGATGCTCCACGACCGGTTGCTCACGAGCAGCCCGGCGCTTACGCATCCAGTCCCTGGCATTGGTGATCCACTGCGCAAGGTCGGCGATCTCCTGCTTCGCTACGGCCTTGATGAATACCAAGGCGACGAGCGAGAAGCAGATGAGGAAAAATCCGATGATGATTTCCATTATGCTGCCCTCTTCATGAGTAAAATAAAATCTTCCTTAACTTCTTCCCAGACGATCAGCCCGAGAAGCTCGAAGCGCAAGTACATGAGTGCAAGCGGACATGTAATGCGGTCCTCGCCACTGTACCAGAACCAGTGATCGTATGCAGGAATGTTCTTGATCCGCTTATGCAGCTCACCCCGGGAGATGCCAAGCGTGACAGCCGCTTCGTTCACGGTCATCTCTGAAAGCTCGGTCCGGAGATTGATCGTGAAGGTCATTTGCATTCCCCCCTGCCACGCTTCGCAGCTTCGAGGATGATATCGAACTGCGCACTACACAGAGCATCGTTTGCATCGTTGGCTGTGATCTCAGCGCATGCCTTCAGGATTGCCGAGAGCTCATCTTTCTTCGAACCGTTGAGCGCACCTACACGCGAAGTGAAAAAGCCGCCACGCTGCTGTGCCATCCACCCGATGATGTCGTCACCGAGTTCGGAACGGACCGCGAGGTAGACCGGAAGATGACGGTTCGAGTATGGATCGAGCCATTGTGAAACTTGTGATTGTGATTTGCCGAGTGACCAGGCTTCCTTCCCCTGCGATATCCTCCGCTCCACCATCTGCTCGTGGTAGAATTCCTTAAAGAGCATTCCCTGCGGATCGATGGTGGTAATGAGATTACCATTGTTTTCCGGATCCGGAGTTTGCATCTTTGTATCTATGGAATTTTCGGTTGACATTTTGGTAGTCGGTGACTTGCTGTTCCTGGTGATCTTCGATGATGGTATGGTTATGTTGTCAGAGCCGCTGTCGACTTCTGACGATCATCCTCTTCCTTTGCAGTTCGCACGAAACCACGCATGATGGTGGCAGCGCTCTCACCCCGGGCTTTCCGATCGGTGAGCCAGTCTCGATGGCTCTGCGGCAAAGTGAAGTACATCGGTACCATCTCGTCACTATCCTGCGTGGCAGTTCCGTTAGCTCTATTATTATCGTTTTCTGACTTCATATTTACAATGATAACGTCACAAATATATATAATAATAATATGAATTCCAAATCAAAAAGCTATTTTAATAGCGAATTTAGTGGATATATTTAGGCTAACCCGTTAAAATCACTAAATTTATAGGTTAAAAATTTTTCTTAAAATTATATTGATTCAGTGGTATTTTTGTATGGAAATAGTATTAGACCACCATAAGAATAGCGGAATGGCCAGAGCCAAAAAGACCCTTAGTGCGGAGGAAACAAAGGCCATCCAGCTCACGCAGGACCGGCTACGGTACATAAGGGATGAAGTCAAGCATCAGACACAGAAGGAGCGTGCTGACGAGGCCAAGGTCCATGTAGGAACCGTGGTCAATTACGAAACCCATGGTGATCCGCTCGGCATCGAGATCCGCCGCCTGGTGAAAACGGGAAACACAACGTTCGCCTTCATCGCCGGCGAGACCGACGATCCCGGACCGGATCCATTCAAACCGATCGGTGAACGATCGATGACAACTGCAGAGAAGAAGCTGCTCGAGTTATGCGAGCATGAGCTGCAGGCAGCCATCCGGCTGCGCGAAAACTCGCAGGTGGAGTATGAAGCTGCTCGTCGTTACCGCGAAGAGTTCGAGCGAATTAATGGACGGACCACAAGGTTGACAAGCAAAGCGGATGGATAGTTATGAAAGCTCTTATCATCACCCTTTGCATTTCCCTTCTCTTCGTTAGCTGTGCGCCGGCGCCGCCAGCGTTCACATCGGATCCATGCAAGGATCCTCAATACCTGCAGTTGAAAAAGAAGGACCTAAATACTATGACGATGCGCGAGTATGACTACTTCCGTCAGAAAGACGACGAATGTCAGCAATGGAAGATCTACACGGATGCACAAAAGCGATTCGAAACGACGATGCGAAACGTCACGATCGCCAGCGTTGCCATCGGACTCTTCAGTGGCTTACTCTATCTCGCTCTAAGTAAGTAAATGGATCCACTCATGTCATCGGGCGATCTCTCCAGCAAGATCTTTGATGCATGCTATGAGATGGCCGGTGGTGTCGTCACCCGTACGATCGAAGGAGCGACGACGATCCAGGAAGCAGCTGCACTACTTGACTGCTCAGTACTCTTCCACCCTCCGCGCGAGGGACGTAACGGCGTCTTCGGGATCGGCCTCGACGGAGTACCGACACTGAAGATCGATCCGAACATGCGTGAGAAAGAACAGTGGGATCATTTGCGGCATGGCTTAGCGCTCGTTCTCATGTGGCGCGATAAGCCCGAGTGGTTTGTAGACCAGATATAAACATGTCAACATTCGCATTACTTTTCCTGCTTCTGCCGGCAGCAGCTTCGGCGCAGCTTTCACTCGCCGACGATATCGACATCATGCGCGGCCGGCTGAACGTCGACTCGTTCCTTGTGGCTCGCAAGGTAACGTTCCAGCGCGACTCGATCCTGAATGTATTCTATACGATCGAGAAGGTGAAGCGGTATGGTGGTACTGGCTCCTTGACGATCGATCTGGATGCGAAGGGAGCTCCGGATAATATCTCCTGGCTCGTCGAAGGACCCGATGCAAAGAAGGTCCAGAGCGGGGCAATGACAGAAATGAAGAAGCGTTTCGGCAAAGGCGCCAAGACGAATAAGTATGACACCTGGTTCGGCGATGACGACGTCCTGGTTGCTCACAGTTACGTCTCAGCTAAACGCGTGTTCTCTTCGAATGTCGCGCGAATGAACGACTAAAAGCATGAAGCGACCCCGGGTCTTCATCAAGCAGGGTTACTTCTGGCTGCAGTACTATGTACCCGGCCGGGAAGATCACATCCGGAGATCCACCGGCGTCGTCGCCGATATCACATTCACCAAGGGAAACCCGGACTGGTGGAAGAAGAGTAAGCACGCAGCGAAGATCCGGGCATCGATCGAACAGATCGAAACCGATCGGAGGCTTTCCGGGATCGGTATGTCATCGGTGACCAGGAAGCCAAGCCGGAAGGTCCCGGGCCTGCTCGCGGTCGTGGCTGAGCTCAATAACGAATCCTCTGCAGAGGGACCGCTGTCCGATCAAACGATCAAGCGCCGGGTCAACTCAGCCAATACACTGCTTCGTTACGATCATCGCTTATCGATCGCGCGGGAGTTTACCAAGGAATGGGTCGCAGATCTGCGGCGATGGATGAAAGCACAGAAGTTTACCGAGTGGACACAGTACACGCTCCTGCAGGACCTCAAGCTGTTCGTGAAATTTGCCACATCGAAGCGATACACGGACCGGAATACCCTGGCCGACATGCGGTTCACACAACCCGAGTCATCCACCGAGCACACGCCGCGATCGGAGGAGTTTAAACTGTTCACCTGGCTCTACCATCACAACCCAAAATACTTTCTCGCATTCATTACGCAACGTCTCGCCGGCTACAGGATCTCCGACGTCATTACGATCGAGCGATCGCAGCTCGATCTGAAGAACAATCTCTTCCGGAATGTGCTGAACGTGAAAGGTCACCGGCCGGAAGTCTTCCCGATAAGCGATGCGCTGGCCTACGTGTATGATAATATGCAGCATGAGTTCGGCATTGCCTTCCCTTTCCCGAGCTCGTATCGATACGCGATGGATGTACTGCAGGAAGGCTGCAAGAAATTAGAGATCCGGAAGATCCCAACGCATCAGTTTAAGCGTAACTATTCCGGAGAGATCGAAGATATCGAGACACTCACACATATCTTCGACATGTTGATGCATCATAAGACGAAGAGTGTTGCCGGCAGAAGCTACACCGGGAAGAATATCGAACTCATGCGTGGCGCTCTCAATAAAGCACAGCCACACTGGATGGCATTCGTGAAGAAACTCGTGATAAAAACAGGGACTAAGCAGGGACTAAAATAAAAAACCGCCGAAATTACGTTGAATTTGGCGGTTTTTGTAGGCAGTAAGCTCCTGAGGTAGGACTTGAACCTACGACCCTCTGATTAACAGTCAGATGCTCTAACCAACTGAGCTACTCAGGAAAGTGCGGCGATGAAACGAAGAAACCGAGCGGCACGGTTCCGAGATTCTTTTCTTTCCTTAAAGTTACCAACGGTAGTCCCTCCGTAATTTTGCAGAGCAATGCTTGGCACCTTTACGTTCGTTCTTCACACGCACCTGCCCTACGTCCTGGGCCACGGCAAATGGCCCCACGGCAGCGACTGGCTCTGTGAAGCCGTCGCAGAATGCTATATCCCGATATTAAAAGAGCTTGATCGCCTCGCCGAGGCGCGCGTCCCTGCTCGTATTTCCATGGATTTTACTCCTGTCCTGCTCGAGCAGTTAGCCGACGAGCGCTTTCCGGACGTATTTATCGATTACTGCAACGAACGGATCGACCTCGCCGAACAGGACTACGAACATTTTTTTCAGACGAAAGAGCTTGAGTTGCGACCGCTCGCGCTCATGTGGCATACGTTCTACTCGGAGTGCAAGCGGTCGTTCGAGCATACGTTTAAGCGCAACATCGTTGCAGCGTTTCGCAAGCATGTCGAAGCCGGCACACTCGATGCGATGACCAGCGGCGCTACCCACGGGTACTTTCCTTTGCTGCTGCACGACGAACATATCCGTGCACAGATCAAGATCGGTATCGATACGCACGAGCGACACTTCGGCATAAAGCCAACAGGGATCTGGCTCCCCGAGTGTGGGTACCGCCCACGGTACAACTGGCACCCGCCGGTTGGCCCTGCAGATGTGCAGAAGGTCTATCGTGAACGAGCCGGCGTCGAGGAGATTCTCGCCGAATGTGGTTTGGAGTATTTCGTCGTCGAAGGAACACTGACAAAAGGCGGTATTCCGATGACTGCGCACTACCAGATCTTTGAATCATACCTCGACGAGCTCCATAGTTCGAACGAGTGGGTGAAAATGCAGATGCAGTTCGAAGAGCATGGCGACAGATCACTTGCAGACATTTACGGAGTAAAGTCTACCATGCGCGGTCTTCCCGGCAAGACGCCCGTTGTCTTTTCACGCGATCGCCGCACTTCGGAACAGGTCTGGAGCGGGCGCATCGGCTATCCGGGCGATCCGGCATACCTTGAATTCCATAAGAAGCATCACAACTCAGGTCTTCGCTACTGGCGTGTAACCGGGCAAAAGACCGGCCTCGGCGAAAAGAAGATCTATGACGAAGCTGCTGCAACTTCGAAAACGCTTCAGCATGCCGAACACTTTGTCGCGCTCGTCAAGGAAACGCTGCGTGAACACAAGAGCAAGACAGGCAGAAATGGCATTGTTTGTTCACCGTTCGACACCGAGCTTTTTGGCCATTGGTGGTTCGAAGGTCCGCAGTTTCTCGGAAAAGTATTTGAGCGGCTCCATGCCGATCGCGACGTTGCTCTTACCAATTGTGCGCACTATCTGGCCGATCATCAGCCGCGTCAGACGATCGCCTTGCCAGAAGGCTCGTGGGGCGATGGCGGCGGGCATTACGTCTGGATGAATCGCGATGTTGCCTGGACCTGGGACGACATCTACCCGCTCGAAGAACGATTCCGTAAACTCGTTCAGAAGATCGATCCCGAAAATGCAAATACGTTTCTTCGCAATGTGATGACGCAGGCAGCGCGCGAGCTTTTGCTCGTTGAATCCAGCGACTGGCAATTTATCATCACGACGAAAGGTGCGATCGACTATTCGACGAAACGCTTTGACGAGCACGCCGCGAACCTGCGTTTACTGCTTGAGCTTGCAGATCGTTTGCTTGAAGGTGGCGAGCCCGATGCCGAAGACGAGCAGCTCCTCGCACAGATCAATACAGCAAATCCACTTTTTGGCGAATTAAAGATCGAATATTGGCTTTAGTATATCCGGAAGATATGCTTAAGCCTCTCCTCGCTTTTGTCGTCTTGTTTGTCGCTATCGGGTCACATGCAACAAGCCTGATCCCTTCGGATTCGGCTCGTCTAAAGATCGCCGAACGCGCGCAGCAAGTATTAAGTATCCTCGCTAAAAAACAACTCGACAAACTCGCACCCATCGTCCACCCCGACTCCGGTGTTCGTTTTTCTCCGTATGGATTCATCGGTAAAGCAAGCAGGACCTTCAAGCCAGAAGAACTCGCAACGCTTTGGAAGAACAAGCAGAAGTTCTTTTGGGGACTCTACAACGGTACCGGCAGGCCAATACGACGAACCTTCCAGGAATATTTCAAGCGGTTCGTCTACGATCGCGACTATACGTCCTCCGCACTCATTGCTTATAATGCCGTTCAGCGAACGGACATGTTCGTCAATCTTTTCGACATCTACCCACGCTCGATCGTCGTCGATCACTTATTCCTTGCAACGCCGGAATTCGAGGAAATGGACTGGCGGGCACTGCGGCTGGTCTTCACCGAGCATCACGGGGAATGGTATCTTATTCATATTGTTCATGATGAATGGACGATCTAAAGTGTCCCAGGTTTCTTTAGGCGACCTCTACCGTCGGAGGATGAGCGCGTCCTCTTTGTCTCTGGGCACAACAATGAAGCACGCCGTTCATCTGAGCTTCCTTCTTGTGTATAGCGGCTGCGCAACGGTGTTTAATGGCAATACACAGGATGTGCCAGTCAAGGTCCAGAAAGGGACGACCATTAGTAACTATAATGGTACGCAGATCCCGATGCGTACTGTTATCGAAGATGGCGATACGATCACGAGCATTCGGCTTTCACGAAAAACCGACCAGGTGTTGCGCTTTGCTTACCGTGACAAGGAAGCGATGATCACGATACCACGCACTATCGATGGCGGCTGGATCGGAGCAGATGCCTTCTTCTATATTTATCCGCTCATCGTCGATGCCATCACCGGAGCTTGGTTCACGTTCGA
>JANWLI010000181.1 GCA_025450975.1 Candidatus Kapaibacterium sp.
AGTTTTAAGCCTCTTACGGTAGTATTGTCCCCATTGAACCAATAGCAGGAGCGGCTTCGTTATATAATTATGAGTGCGCTAACCATAAACATAGAACCTGAAACGTTTGAAATCCTGAAGCGCGAGGCTGCATCCCTGAATATTGATGTTGCCGATCTTGTTGCAAAACGAGTGAATGCGATGTTCATGAAAGAAGAGCTCGATGCACTCCAGCAGCGCCTTGAAGTATATGCCAAGCGTTTAGGTATCACAACGGAAGAGCAGATATTTAACATGGTTTCCTGATGTTGCGAATCGTTTTTGATACGAACGTCATCGTATCGGCTTATATTCATAAGAAGTTCTCGCGCCTGGTTTTCGATTACTGTTTCGATTCCCATCTTATTTTTATATCTGACTGGGTTCTTCAGGAGATTCGTGTTGTTCTACTGCAGAAATTTGAAGTTTCCGAAGATTTAGTCGAAAATGTTATTCAAACGATCACCAAACGTACAACAGTAATCGATCCAACAACTCCTCTTCCAACAGTCTGTCGCGATTCCGACGATAATAACCTCTTACAGCTTTGCGACACCATCCAGTCCGACTATCTTATCACAGGAGACGCAGACCTTCTCACCTTAAAAACTCACGGCAAGTGTTCGATCGTTACCGTACGAGAGTTCTATAACATGCTGATGGTTGGCGGAAATTAATATCGAGTATGCCATCTCATTCAAGCGACTCTTCATCTTCCTCCCAGCACACAAAATAAAGAAAGCGAAGCCCGTAGTACCGCCTCGCTTTCATTTTGTATAGTGACCTGCGTGAGAGGACTACTTCGTAGACATTAACTTCTTTCTATTTCACTTTTCATTCTTAGAGAAAACTATGCGATCTAACCGCACCTATAACTCAAACGCTTAAATTTACCTGAAGATACAGGCGCGATGGAAATTCATCCTTGAGTACGAGACCTCGTTCCCACGCTCCGCGTGGGAATGCCTACCCGGACGCTCAGCGTCCCGGATGTACGTCCTCTGCCGCTGCCTGTGCGTATTCCCGCACCACCGCAGAGCGGTGGGGTTCTGCGTTACCACGCAGAGCGTGGTAACGAGTTACAGAATTACAGCTTCATCCGCTCTGGCGACGTGAAGAACTTCCCGATAAAGTCCATTCGGTTCTTTGTCTCTGTCTTCTTGAAGATATGCTGCAAGTGTGTTTTCACCGTTGAGACGGAAACGAAATTTCGATCGGCGATCTGTTCGTTCGAATAGCCGACAAGCAACTCGGTCACAAGTTTGTTCTCGGTCTCGGTCAGGTGGTATTCATTCGCAAGTCGTGAACAAATGAACGAATACGTATTGAAATGCTGCAGGCGCCGGTCGGCCGCTTCGTGAGAGAGCGCGACGCGTAGAAGCAAGATCAAATCGGGGGTAAGCGCGGCGATCGTCTCGATCTCCCCCGGTGTAAAACGATTATCTTGGCTATCATGCTGAACGCGGAAGAAGCCCCCAACAACGAATGGCTTATCTATCGAGCGGATCTCATGATAGTGAATATCGACTGCATGTGGAAATTTATCTTTCATTTGGGTAATGGTATTCGATCGTGAGTATTCGATGATCTCTTCGAACGCAAGCTCTTCGCTCTTCATCTTTCTAAGCGAAATACTTTTCCCCTCCCTGTCATTTTCATAGACGGCATGGATCAGCCCGGGATCCTGATCGGGTTCGATATCACCCGCATAATGTACTCGATCGATCGGTACGAGCTGTCTCACTTGCCCCAAAACGCGGACGGGCACATTCACCTTGTCCGAGTTGCTGTGGATCAGGGGGAGAACATCACGATACATTTCTATGATAAAGGCATTATCCGGAGTTGCCATGGGATACGTACTAGTTTTTTTGGTGGACGAATGAATACGTACGAAAATACGAAAACTCCGGCATTTCGATGCAGCCGGAATAGGGCAATTCTGGTAACACCATGCACCATTTGCGTGTTTAATCGCCCATGAATACTCAGCTCCAGGCCGCACTCGATAAACTCACTGCTCGCTATGGCGATCGCGCCGCCGACTATGTCGAAGGCACTGCCATCCGCCGCGAGATCATCTACGACGATTACATCCAGACCGATACGCTGCTCTCACTGCAAAAGCCGCTGACCGATTTTCACGACGAGATGACGTTTCTCGTCTACCATCAGCAGACCGAGCTCTGGTTTCGGCTGATCTTGCACGAACTCGAGTATGGCGTCGAAGCATTACTCGAAGAACCGGCGAATGTAGTTGTTGCAACAGAGTCTGCCGTTCGCGCCAACCGCCAATTCCATTTTCTGACCGACAGCTTCGACATTCTCATCGATGGCCTGAGCACCGACGCCTTTATGGAATTCCGCAAAGCGTTTGGTACATCGAGCGGATTCCAATCAGCCCAGTTTCGCGCCATCGAAGTGCTCAGCGGCCTCGAGCGCCTCTCGAAAGACGAAAAAAGCGAGCAGTTCTACTGGGAGCGCGCTGCCCGCGATATGAATACCGGCGAGCCGACCCTGACGCTCATCAAGTTCAAAGAGAAGCATCTGCACTGGCTTAATACGATGTACGAAAACCGTAAGCCGTTTTCCTTCCGCCTTGCATTTGATAAAGTCCTTCACGACAAGAAAGTTGCCTACGCCGATCTTTTCACCGCCACAGCCTCAGCCGAACTCCGCACCCTCGCAGAAGAACTTCTGAAGCTCGATGCTTCGATCATCGAGTGGAAGCGCTCGCATCTGCGCGCAGCAGCGAAGCACCTGGCAAAAGCCCCACGTGGAACAGGGGAGACGAACTGGGCCGAGTATCTCAACCGCTCACTTAAAGAAGAGCATTACTTCCCCGAACTCATCAATGCACGCAAAGCCGCAGACCAGGAAGAAGAGATCGAAGGCGTGACACTGGCGGATGCCTAGGTAGTTGATAGTTGTTAGTTGATCGTTGATAGGTAAGCCAAGTTAACTTCTAACTAACATTACTTATAATTAAAGGTAAACCGATATGCCTCCGCTGATTCAAGCGATTTTTTCTTCTTGTCGGTTTCCTCAGAGCAGAGATAGTATTTTGCTCTGTTAGCTGCTGCCTGAGTCATTGTAGCTTCTGACTTATCGCGAAACCACGTGTGATTGAACGATAACTGCTTCGGCGTCTTCTTGAAGGAGGGATTGAAGATCTTGTTGAGCGGCGGGACGCTCCGTATGCGTAACGACTCGAACTCGCACAGCGCTGCAAAATCGCGCGGATGCAAGTTGCCTTGTTTTACGGCCTTCCAAAGATCGTCGAAAAACTCTGTCGCAGCATAATCATAATGTGCCAGCGAGTAGAATGCGTGGTAGTTACCAAGCTCCTTGCAGTTGTTGGTTATTCCCAACGTTCGCTCACCGGGATATCCCGTTGTTCGCATCAGCTTTTTCAACCGGGCGACATTAGCGAGGACGACCTGCTTATACTCGTCGAACGAGATATTTTTCGTACGCTGCTCGTTCTCGAACCGCTCTTTCCACTCTGCGGCAAGCGAGTCGTTGCGCCGAAACAACTTATTGCACGCCAGCATCGTATCGGCGATCCCTTTGTATGAATAGAGCGCCTTCACGTTGATCAGCAGCGGAGATTGGTCGAGGCAATCGACCGTCAACCCATACCGCGCACCCTTTGCAAGATACTGCTTCACCCGCGTCCAGTCACTGGCTTTATAGGCAACCTGCGCTGCGATATAGGCATCCTTCACAAAAGCATAATCGAATTCCCGAAACGCACGGTCATAGTAGGCGAGGCAGGAATCAACTTTCTCTTCGGTAAGGTAAACTTCAGCCGCGTTAATGTAGGTATGGTAGACCAGATAGGTATTCCGCTTCTGGGAATAACTGATACTGCACCAGCAGGTGGCAATCAGAAGGAATAAAAGATACTTCAGGCGCATTTCACAACGGGGTGGTTACACTTTGTGCCCCTTTGTTTCTTCGTTTCTTTGTGGTAAGAATTTTTACCACGAAGAAACAAAGAAACGAAGTTACGCAAAGAGCTAAAGATGATAATTAGGACTCTCCCTTGTGATCGTCACATCATGCGGATGACTTTCTCGCAACGCAGCAGCAGTAATGCGAACAAACTTGCCTCGCTTCTGCAACTCTGCGATGCTAGGCGATCCCGTATATCCCATCGCTGCGCGCAACCCGCCAGCCATCTGGTAGATGATCTCGGAGAGCGAGCCCTTGAACGGCACCCTGCCCTCGATGCCTTCGGGGACCATCTTCGACAGTCCTTCTTCGACATCCTGGAAATACCTATCCGCCGAACCCTGCGCCATCGCCGAGAGCGAGCCCATGCCGCGATACGTCTTGTACGTTCTGCCTTCGAGGAACATCTTCTCGCCAGGTGATTCTTCCGTGCCGGCAAAGAGATTGCCGATCATCACCGTCGATGCCCCGCCTGCGATCGCCTTCGGAATATCGCCCGTCTGCTTAATGCCGCCATCGGCAATAACAGGAATACCTTTTTTCGACGCTGCAGCAGAGGCAAGCATGACAGCTGTTAGCTGCGGAACACCGACGCCCGCTACGATGCGCGTCGTGCAGATCGACCCCGGTCCGACACCAACTTTCACCGCATCGACTCCCGCTTCGATGAGCGCAAGCGCTCCGTCGCCAGTGGCAACATTACCTGCGATGACATCGAGGTGTTTGAAATTCTTCTTAATGCGCTTGACCATCTCGATGACGCCGCGTGTATGTCCGTGCGCTGTATCGACGACAACAACATCGACGTGTGCAGCGACAAGCGCCGTCACACGGTCGAGCGTATCAGGTGCGATACCAACCGCAGCACCACAAACGAGGCGGCCCGATGTATCTTTCGCCGCATACGGATGCTGCTTCTTCTTACGAATATCTTTGAAGGTGATCAGCCCACGCAGTTTGCCTTGCTTATCGACGACGGGTAACTTCTCGATCTTATTCTGTTGCAGGATCTTCTCCGCCTTTTCGAGTGTCGTGCCGACTGGCGCGATCACCAGATTCTCCGTCGTCATGATCTTCTCGACCGGAAGATCAAGATCGGATTCAAAACGAATGTCGCGGTTCGTGATAATGCCGCGCAGGATATCATTCTTATCGATGATCGGAATACCGGAGATCGAGTACTTCTCCATCAGGAGCAGCGCGTCGCGGAGCGTATGTCCGGGAGTGAGGGTAATGGGCTGGAGGATCATCCCGCTCTCGGAGCGCTTCACGCGATCGACCTCCTCGGCCTGCCGGGCGATCGTCAGGTTCTTGTGGATGATGCCGGCGCCACCGTCGCGGGCCATCGCGATCGCCATGGCAGATTCGGTGACCGTATCCATCGCGCTTGATACGAATGGCGCATTCAGACGGATATTGCGGGTAAACTGGGTCGCAAGGCTGACCTCGCGCGGCATAACCTCGCTGTAAGCGGGGAGCAGCAATACGTCATCATACGTAAAGCCGTCGCCGATCGGAAATTTTGACTCGAGTTGGAAAGTGGTCGCGCGAGAATTGGTGGCTCTGGAAGCGCTGCTGCGTGTGGTTCGGTTGTCAGTTTTTGGCATGTGAAAAACTCCTAGTCGGATGTTCTTCGCCTGCAAAACACCATAATGGGGCGAGGGGTTCAAAATGCCAGACCACGGTTGTGTCCTAATCTCAGATAGTTTTCTTTGCGGCTCCCGTCGCATCTATAAAAAGTATATATTCCAATAACTTAGTTCTTTGAAAACATGCCCACTTTAAAGCCTATTTTTGAGGCGGGAAGATTAATTACCCTCGCCGAAATTATGCGAAAATTTGTACCCGCGCTATTTGTCACGCGCATTGTAGACGACACTTATCATCGCAATCTCTTAGGAATTAGTGCGGAAAGGATAAAGCAAGAGATAAAGGACGCCAAGGCGCAGGGTCTTGACACTCTCGAAATTCTCACGCTAAGAGCATCGGCCACTATCTTTAATAGAAAGCTTTTCCCGGTAACCTATAAGCTCTACGAAGAGATAATAAAGGAAATGCGGACCGGAGACTTCGACGAGAAAATATTAATGGGGAAGATGGACAGTGCTTGCAGCAGCCTTATTGAGGAGCTAAAGAGATACCGATTTTTTAGGCTTTCAAGGAGTGAAAGAAAACTATACGATAGCAAGCATCCTTTCGGTGAAAGCGTATCGAAGAAATTCCGCACTCTGAGTGTCCACGTTGACAACGCCGCTAAGTGTCGTGCCCTCGGTCAATATACTTCATGCGGAATGCACTGCGTAAAAATATTCGAGGCGATTCTTGAAAAACTCGCAGAGAAAATGAAGCAACCTTTAATTAATCCTAAAACCAGCAATAGGTACCAGTGGCATGAATTAGTTGAGATTCTGGAGAGCAAAATTCGCAAGCTCCCAGCGCAGGGCGATATAAGAAGAGAGCAGTTTAAGGAGGAGGCGGGACTTGCGCTTCAGCAAATAATGCTGATAAAGCCGATGAGGCATAGTTTGCAGCATCCGCGACGCAATCTAACTCCCAAGCAAGCCGCGACCTGCTACGACGGCACCAAAGGCTTTATGTCACAGGTCGCAGACCACAACCTTCTAACGAAGGCCGCCCACTACTTCTAAGTTGGCACGATTCTTAGTGGTAGGGGATTAGTGTTCTTTCAAATAAACGAAAAGCGCAGGTGCTTGTAACACCTACGCCCTTCTTGAACTAACACCGCCATGTAGCGAACAAACCCTGCGACAGTCCCGCTGTTGCAACAATGCTCGTTACGAAGCAAATCCTTTGTAGCGAACATGAATAGACTATCCGAACAAAAACAAGCCTCTGTGCTCTCGCTTCTTGTTGAGGGCAATTCCATCCGATCTACCGAACGTATCACTGGCATTCATCGAGACACCATTATGCGTTTGCTCGTCCGTAGCGGCGAGAAGGCGGCGAAAATTCTCGATTCCAAGATGCGTAACCTTAGTTGCTCTTACGTGCAATTAGATGAGCTTTGGTGCTTCGTACAGAAGAAGCGCAAGGCCGTCAATGCACTCGGTATCGAGAACCCTTTTATTGGCGATCAGTGGGTTTTCTGCGCTATTGACGCAGAGACTAAAGCCATCATTGATTATGTCGTCGGTAAGCGTAACCTCGAACTCTCCGACCGAATCATGGAAGGCTTACGTGATCGCATCACCAATCGCTTCCAGTTAAGCTCAGACGCATTTCAACCCTACCGCCTTTCTGCATACCGCTACTTAGGTGGCGAATGCGACTACGGGCAAGTAATAAAGTCCTATGGTGGTGTTGAACGCGGGCAGGAGGCACGCTACAGCCCTCCCAAAATCTTATCGGTAACGATACGCCCAGTAATGGGCAACCCTGACTATCGGCATATTTCTACCTCTTACATCGAGAGGCAGAACTTGACCATCCGTATGCAGTCCCGACGCTTTACCAGGCTGACCAATGGCTTTTCAAAGAAATTGGAAAACCTACAAGCGGCAGTGAGTCTGCATTTCTTCCACTATAACTTTATGCGTGTTCATCGCTCCCTACGTTGCACTCCCGCAATGGCACAAGGCGTAAGCGGTTCGATCTGGACTTGGGAAGATTTCTTCGCAGGAGAGCGAACGCGGGAGCGGTTAGCGGCATAGAGCAAGGGCGGAACAACCGCCCTTTTTTTATTATCTAACCATTGGAACACAATGAAATTAAGTCGTGTATTTAAAGCACTTAACCGTGCCCACTCAATGCATTTTTTACTCGCCTATCAGCACTTAGAGGAAGATGACACTCGCCGCAAAGAAGCGGAGGCGAAAGTAACGGCGGTCTTAGCCCCATATACTTACACCGAGCCTTTGCCAAATATCTGCGTTATTAAGGTCGAAGATCAGGCTTCATACGAAGAGATTGAAGGCGCCATAACTCAAATCTGGCTGACAGATGGATACCAAGTCCCCTTTATTATGACCCCGCTTACGAGTGGAGGAAGTTATCTGGGATTGCTTGCTAAACACTTTTGGGATGAGCTGAACACTATCGCAAATGGCAGCCCAGAAAAGACCGCCGCGTAATCCACCCCCTTCCCCAGAAGGATTCAGTGGCAACCCGTCCGCGCACGGAATGAACGTCACTGTCTCTATCCCTGAAACAATAGACATCCGGCTCGTTAATGCTTCGGCATTAAATGACTTTGAGGTATGGACGTATATCGCTTCGGTGGTGTCGAATTTTATGGTAGGCTTTTGGGTGTGGCACGGCCAGAGCACCGACGTTGAGGAGTTAAAGGTTTTGTCTTTCGTCTCGTGGTTCTGCACATTTCTCTTTATTGCAAGTTTAGGGATGGTGATTTTCAAGCGAGTCCAGCTTTCCAGAAAGACAAAAAAGATTACCTTGCAAAACACACTTCCGCTAAGATAAGCCGCTATGTACCTACCCCAACCACCGACTGACAATCTGTACAAGTTTCTGGCTATCGGTGGACTTTTGATAATCGTATTGCCCCTATATTATATTATAAATCGCGAGGCCGTACTTAATGAAAAAATTAGGAGCACGCTTCACGGAGTTAAGATTGACTCTATTGAATGGGAGTTCATGGAGAAGGATGCAGAAAAGATGTATTACTCAATTGACACCACAAAACTCAAGGACTCTCCTACCTATGCGATTGACATGAGAAGAACCGTTGATAGCCTTGAGTCCAAAAGTCGAACGAGGGAGAGGGCCACTGTCAAATTAGCGGCTGACACTGATTTTATCATCTCATCTCGTAAAGAGCTTGACAAACTTGAACAAATAGGGCTGACTATAATGATTTTTGGATTATTGCTATCCGGCGCGGGATTCACTCTTTGGTACTTCCGAGTGCAAAAGTATGTAGACCGAGCGCTCAAAGAAGAAGCCGTCTCTCGCAAGACATAAACTATATGCCATTATCCCGTTCCCCTTGCGGCTTTCTAATTAGGACACTACCCAGACCACCCCCTAAATCCCCCTCCTTTGCTTAGAAAATCAACCGTGAAGGAGGGGGACTTTTAACACCCCCTCCTTTCCAAGGGCGACCCAGCGAAGGAGGGGGGCAAGGGGGTGGTTCGAATTTAAAGTCTAGTATTTTTCAATCAGCGCATTAAGCGCTGCAAAGTCGATCTTAGCGAGCGTTCGTTGGGCGAGTTCGTGCTCTCCTTCGATCAGCACGTAGATACTCTGGATATTCAGGTACGACTGCGTACTATCATAGAGCGTCGGCGCGACGAGTGAAGGATAGCGCTTCGCCCCTGGCGGACGGTCTTCCTTACGATCGGCAGTTATCTCTCCGAAGGCGCCGAGAAAGACGGCGATAAACGGACCGCGCTGCGGGTTTTCGCTCCGAATAGCAAATCGCGCTCCTGGCACATTAATGTGGTCGAATGCTCCACTGATCCTATGATCTTGCCTTTGCCACTCAACCGGGTTAATGTAAACTCCTACTTCCGGGTATTGCTTTGAAAGTTTTGCGTGCGCCTCACGATAGTTCTTCCACAAAGCCATGAGCGCAGAATCGGTCTTGAACATGTGCCTGCACATGTAAGAAAGCGGAATGGTCGTATCGAAGTTCTCGAAAAAGCGCCGGGAGCCGATCTCGCACAACTGATCATACCATTCAAGATCGACTTTTGCAAGTGCAGTCTTAATTGCCGCACCGGCACGTTTGCGCATTGCTTGTTCGCCTTCGGTGAAGCCGCGGGTTGTTGGCTTGTCATACTTCTTTGTTAGAAGCGGAGTTGCGTCCTGCGCTGCCAAATCCGTAGCGGCAAAGATAGTACTGATTATCACCACCAAAAGCACGATGAGCTTCATGCTAAATCAAACTGCTCCCCAGCGCCTAACAGTTCTACAACTTGATCATCAGTGCCCGGCTCTGGCCGCTGGCGGGGCGGAAGTGGAGGATGTAGTGGCCTGAGGGCAGATTCTGCGTCTCAAGCTCGATCTCGTGGCTGCCTTGCTCGTAGCGGTTGCCGGCTACAGCCATCATAGGTTTGCCGAACATGTCGTAGACAGCAAGCTCGACCTCAGCCGCCTCTTTGAGCGAAAATTGGAATATTGTGTTCGTCATAGCTGGAAAGAAGTGAATGATCCTCCCATTCAACTACTCCGCTTTCGGCAAAAAAGTTACAGAGGCGCGAATTCTTGCCCGCTCTAGGCAGCTTTTCTTTGCTGCTATATTTGTACCATGAAACAAACATGTATCACTTTGCTGCTCGTGATAGCAGGTTTAATCCGGGCACAGTTAATTGCTCCACTGGAAGGCATTGAGAATAAAGACTGGTTTGTCGTCAACTACGTCGATCGCGATACAAGTTCAGGTGACAGCACCGATTATCATTGCGGTAACCTCACCTACGATGGCCATTGGGGTACGGACTTCGTCCTCCGGGATTTCCGACAGATGGACGATAGCGTCTATGCCGTCGCTGCAGCAAGTGGTAGAGTATACTTCACGCATGATGGCGATTTTGATCGCTCTAAGCAAGCCGATACCGGCGGCTACGGCAATTTTGTCAGCATCGATCACGGCGACTCGCTCTTTACACTTTATGCGCACTTACGCAAGAACTCACTCCTTGTGCAGGTCGGCGACTCCGTCACACAAGGGCAGCGTATTGCGCTTGTCGGATCGAGTGGGAAATCACTCCATCCACATGTACATTTCGAAGTATACAAGGATGGTTGGATCGTCGATCCCTTCGGCTTGCAATGCGATGGCTTTCCTTCCGTTGAGTCGATGTTCAATGTTGCACCTGTCTATCACAACGAACTTCAATACATCAGTTCTTCCGTTGCTCCCGATACGCTCCATCTCGACGACTTGCGGGAAGATCCACGCCAAACGCATATTACTTCCGGTGATTCATATATTACGTATTGGGTCCATGGCCTTTCGATCGACTCTGGCGACGTTACCCGCGCAGATTGGTACGAGCCATCGGGTACCTTGTGGCATTCCGATAGTTTTACCTTCGATGTGGGGTACCGCTATTGGTGGTACTATACATATATCTACGGACCGGTAATTCAAAAGAATATACCATTCGGTTCATGGCATGTGAAGTCCTACGTAAATGGCAATCTTTTTGACTCTGTCTCATTTACCATCGGCGAACTTGGTGTAGAGGATGGGCGAAAGGTCGAGCTTCTGCTCTCACCCAATCCTGCACGCGATTATCTGCTTGTGCCGACACCGCTTAAAGATGTAAAAATCTTCGATATACTCGGTAAGCAGGTGCAGACGCGTATTGCCATGGCCGACGCGTTACGTATCGAGTGGGACCAACTGCGGGCTGGCGTCTATTATCTTTCCGGTAAGAACGAGGCAGGCAAGGAGCTCATCCTGAAGTTTATGGTCGAATAACAGGCTATGCCGCCTTTTTCTTCGGAAAGCTGAAAGGGATATCGAGAGCGGAGAGAATCTGGTAGACGACGTGGATCTTCGGTGTCGTCTTCAGCGATACGGCACGGTACAGGTCTTCGCGACGCATACCGGTAAGTTTCGCAACATGGGTAAACCCGCCATGGGCTTTGACAATACGTTGTAAGACCAGGCATAGGAGTCGGGGCTCATCGGTTTCGGTAAGCGCGTCTTCGAGGGAGAGCGAAGCATATTTTTTATCGCGATAGTATGGTACAATAAAATCTTCGTACGGTATACTACTTGGATGCTCTTTCCTCTTTGTAGGTTTTGAAGATTTTTTTGGCATTTTCAATATCCCTTTCCTATGAGCTTTTATCGCCGCCAGTCAACAGTAGAATGATCTGATCGCCTACATTGCCGAAGTACACCCGGTATCCGGCGCCAAATGAGAGCCGGAGTTCAGGGTTCTCGGGCCTATTCGAGTGGAAGTTAATGACCTAGAAGCGCATTCAGTGCTGGTATGTTTAACTGGTCGATGAACGTATCTATGTTCCTGTGACTGCCTGAGAGATGCAAATAGACCGCCTGGGCGTCGAGGTAACTTCTCGACGCGTCATAGGTAGTATTAAGCTTCGTCGTCGTCTTCGATGACTTTGCATGGGTATGATCGCTATACGCAACGGTTCCGAAGCATAGCGTTGCCGTCGTATTATTCTTAAAGTGATCGCTGCGGAACGTGTACTTCACTCCGGGAATTTCCAGCTCCTGGTATCCTTTTGTCCAGTGAAGGGAAGTTTCGTCCTTTGGATTTATTTCAACTGTAAGGTCGATATACTTATCCTTGACCGAAGTCTTTTTTCCGGAGGCGTCTGCAATATATCGCAGTTTGAGTTTGGACCTGAGCGGTGTATTTGTCGCCGACCTCTTCGAAGGAGATGACGGATCGAGTTTAATAACCCCTTTTCGAACAAAGCCCGGTATCGTTGTGGGGAATATCTTATCCAGTCTTTCTGCTAACTGTTGCCGTAAACGTTGAATATCATTTTGACCACGTACATTCACAAGGGAGGAGAAAAGAAGCACCACAGCAATGAAATATTTCATGAACGGTAAACCCTCCCCCTATCTGAAGTAATGCAAGTACTTGGATATAAAGATCCGACCAGTAACCTCTATCCCCCCCAGAGTGAACTTACAGTATCCGCTTCCCCATACTGCTTGCTATCAACTCCGCCGCAAACTCGGCACTCTTATTCCTGTCATCGAGGATCGGGTTGACCTCGGCGATCTCCAGCGACGACATGTATCCCGTGTCGGCGATCTGCTCCATGATGAGATGTGCTTCGCGGTAGGTGAGACCTCCCGGCACCGGCGTGCCCACACCCGGCGCAAACTGCGGGTCGACCGAATCCAGATCGAAGCTCACATGCAGATGATCGACCTTTGCGCGCATCGACGACACGACCTTCGCAATGATGCGATGCACGCCATGCTTGTCGAGATAGCTCATCGTATGCGTTTCGATCTTCAGCTTCTTAATGATCTTCCGCTCACCTTCGTCGATCGAGCGCAGGCCGATCATGGCGATCTGGTGCGGAGCCAGCGTCGTAAAATCGCCGCCGACCTTCGTCAGCTCCGGCGCGCCGATCCCCAGCGCAACGGCAACCGGCATTCCGTGGATGTTGCCGCTTGGCGAGGTCTCCGGCGTATTGATATCGGAATGCGCATCGATCCAGATCACGCCGAAGCGCTTGTTGTGTTTCTTACAATGATTGGCAATACCTGCGATCGTGCCGATAGCCATCGAATGATCGCCGCCGAGCACGAGAGGGAATTCGTTCTTGTCGAGCGAGTCTTCAACTTCTGTGGCCAGCGCCTGGCACGCCTCGGCGATCTCTGGCAAATACCGCAGCGACGGATCTTTGACTTCAACAACTTCGGGATTACGGATCTCCAGGTCGCCGGCATCGACAACTTTATACCCCAGCGCCGAAAGCCGCTCGCCGACGCCAGCAATACGCAGCGCCGACGGCCCCATATCCACCCCACGACGCCCCGCACCCAGATCCATCGGAAACCCAATGATCCGCACGACCCACTCTTGCTGCTGTGCTATTTTCTTTTCTGCCATATTAATACAATTCTGAGCGAAGCGAAGAATCCCTGGACGTCTTGTAGCCTGCCTCTATACACACCCCGACCGTCTGACCGCCCGACCGTCTGACCGTCTGTCTACTCCACCCGCATCTGCCTCAACAGCCGCGCCACCGTCGCCTTCAACTCTTTGCGATGCACGACCATATCGACGAACCCATGCTCAAGCAAAAACTCCGACTTCTGAAACCCGGGCGGCAATTTCCTGCGGATCGTCTGCTCCACTACGCGCGGTCCCGCAAACGCAATGAGCGCCTTCGGCTCAGCAATATTCACATCGCCAAGCATTGCGAAGCTTGCCGTCACGCCGCCCGTTGTCGGATCGGTAAGAATGCTTATATACGGCAGCCGCTCGTTCGAGAGCTGCGCAAGTTTCGCGCTTGTCTTGGCAAGCTGCATCAGCGAGATCGCTGCTTCCTGCATGCGCGCGCCGCCCGAACTTGAGATCATGAGGAAGGGAAGTCTGCGCTCGATCGCCGCATCGACGCCGCGCGCAAATTTTTCGCCGACAACCGAGCCCATCGAGCCGCCGACAAAACTAAAATCCATCGCGCCAAGAACGACGCCTTCGCCTTCGATCTTGCCGGCTGCGAGCCGCATCGCTTCCTTTAAATGAGTCTTCCGCTGGGCGTCGGTGACGCGGGCAGGGTATGCCTTCGTATCGGTGAAATTTAGGGGGTCGTCCGGGATGAGATCGGCGGCCAATTCTTCGTACCCTTCTTCATCGAGAAGAATGCGGAAATACTCGCCCGAGCCTATGCGGAAATGCTTTTCGCACTTCGGGCAGGTATAGAAATTGTCTTCAAGTTGTTTAGTATAAAGGATTTCCTTGCAGTCCGGGCATTTCGTCCAAATGCCGTCCGGAACCGTGTCCTGCGACCGTTTATCTGTGGTGTCGATGTTTTCTTTCGACCGCGTAAACCACGCCATAGAATCTTTTTTGTGCTAATTTCGTAGCATGAACACAGAGTGTTTCCCCAATTCGGAAGATTCACTTTAAAGAGAATAATTGCACGTGACTAACCGTATCGGTATCGTTGTCGTTCTCGCCCTCCTTTTCGGGGTCGGGCAGGTGCGCGCTCAAGAGCTTAATTGCACCGTTAATCTCAATCTGGTCAACCTTTCCGAGGAAGGACGGCGCACCTGGGAGACCTTCAAGCAGGACGTCGAATCCTACATGAATTCCCATAACTGGACGTCGAATTTCGAAGGCGAGCGCATCGCCTGCCAGATCAGCTACAATATTACCAGCGGCTCATCGGCACAGGTATTTATCCAGAGCACACGTCCATTATATAAGAGCGGAGAACTGACGACGATGGCCCGCTTTTACGACGATAAAGTCGAGTTCGGCTACACTCGCGGCATGACACTGCAGCACGGCACCCAATACCGCTCACTCGAAACGCTGCTCGATTACTACGCCTACGTCATCCTTGGGCTCGACTTCGATTCCTACGATCCGCTATCCGGCCAGCAGATGTTCCAGATGGCATATCAGAACGCCCTCGTCGGCAATGCATCGAACGGCGCTGGATGGGGAAGACTCGTCACAGCCTCCGGCGCATACTCGCGCTACGGATTTTCCGAAGATGCATCGGGTGCAAATGCGAGGTCGCTGCGCGAACTCACATTCCGCTATCATTACGATGTCCTTGACCAACTCGCCGTCGACGAGGACAAAGCGCGCACGGCATTCGCAGGATTTATCGACACGCTCATTCAGATCAAGCGCACCAGCTCGACGATCGACCGCAGCGTCTACTTCAAGAATTTCCTCGAAGCCAAGTACGCCGAATTCGCCGAGTTCGGCCGCTGGTTCAAAGGCAACCTCGACCTCTACTTCCAAAAACTCCGCTATTTAGATCCGCTGCACCAAACCTTCTACGAAGAGGCGAGGAAGAAATTCGCGGATTAAGGATTCCACCATACACCGTCATTCTGAGCGACAGCGAAGAATCCCCTGATGTCTTGTAGTCAGCTGCTATACAAGACCCCACACCCCGAAGGAATTCTCCCAAAACAGGGAAGGTTATCTTTACTATGAAACCCATCGATGTAAAGCAGCTGGCCCATGAGCTCATCGATTCGATGCCTCCCGATGCTAAATGGAAAGATATCCTTTATGAGATCTTTGTGCGTCAGGAAATTGAGCTTGGCCTCGATGATAGTCGCAACGACAGGATCGTCCCGGTTGAAGATATTCGCAAAGAATATCAACTTAGTTTGTAAATGTCTCGCATCAACGCCGGTATCCCACCCCAAGAGTTAACCGATAAGCACCTGATCGCCGAGCATCGCGAGATCAAGCGCATTCCGAATATCATCAAAAAAGGGAAGCTCTCCGGCACGGGCGCGCCGCAGGAGTTCACGCTCGGCACGGGGCATGTCAAGTTCTTCTACGATAAGCTCGGCTACCTCCTCGAACGCTACAAATTGCTGCACGCCGAATGCCTGCGCCGCGGCTTCAATGTCCAGGACTACTCCTCCGCCTGGGAAGGCTTGCCGCCCGAACTCATGAACTCCTACACCGCGACCGCCCGCGACCGCAAGATCGTCCGAGCCCGTATCGCCGAACGCCTCGAAGCCATGAAGAAGTAGCCTGGGCGTTTCGAAGCCGTTGTAACCCCTCGGTTCGTCAAACGTTAGTGCTATAGCGGAGAATTCGTAGATTTCCCCATTCTCCCGGCACAATTCCCCTGTTTTTTTCGTATATTTATAGCGCTCCACGACCCGACTTTCGTAAAACTAGATGTCCCCGAGGATAGGATATTGTCGCTGATGACAAGTTGTAGTGCTGTGTGTAGAAAAACTCTCGTAGTACTGGCGGTCCTATGTCTGGCAAGCGGCGCCTACGCCGGCTGGCAGCGCGTCGGTCAATTCCGTGACGTCATCAATTGCGGCTTCTTCTTTAACGAACAA
>JANWLI010000182.1 GCA_025450975.1 Candidatus Kapaibacterium sp.
AGTAGCTCCGCTGTAACTCTGATGTAAGAGTTCAGAAGCTTAGCAACCGCGTAGCACTCTTACATCTTAAATCTTAGATCTTACATCACTCCACCCAGTCTGCAATAAAGATATTCGTATTTCCGGGATGCGATTCGTTGCGGTTCGAGCAGAAGACCAGTTTCTTGCCGTCGCGGGTGAACATCGGAAATCCATCGAAGCCGCCGGAATAGGTGACCTGCTCAAGGCCGGAGCCGTCGATATTAATAATGTAAAGATCGAACTCTCGTCCGCGCGGATCGCCAACATTTGAAGAGAAGATCACTCGCTTGCCATCCGGATGGAAGAACGGCGCAAAGTTCGCCTTGCCGTTACTGGTTACCTGTACCTTGTTCGTTCCGTCGGCATCCATAACCATGATCTCCAGTGCTGACGGACGGACCAAGCCTTCGGCTAGGAGCGACTGGTATTCCTCGAGCACCTTGCCTTGTGGGCGCGATGCGCGGTAGACAATCTTCTTTCCGTCGTAGGAAAAGAATGCGCCGCCATCATAGCCGGGATCAGAAGTGATCTGCACTGGCTCGTCCTTGCCATCGACCGAAACGGTGTAGAGATCGATGTCCTTGCCTTTTGTACTCGTAAAGATCATCCGATCTCCTGCTCCGGAGATCGTTGCCT
Source organism: Candidatus Kapaibacterium sp. (assembly GCA_025450975.1). Lineage (GTDB taxonomy): Bacteria > Bacteroidota > Ignavibacteria > Palsa-1295 > Palsa-1295 > JANWLI01. The sequence continues at coordinate 658 of JANWLI010000182.1, forward strand.
CCGCATCATAGGCATTAGGATCTTTGGTTACACGTCCTACGATCTCGCCGTTCGTGTCGGCAATATGAATATCGAATGCCTTGTAGAGCGGCCATACGTATCCCTTTGAGCGGTCCGGTTCGGCCGGACAGTCATCGCCGCCATCATGTGTCGAGGCATAGAGAATGTGATGGCCATTCGGATACCAGTAGCCACACGTCGTGCGACCTTTGCCGGTCGAGATTCGCTTGACGTGGCTGCCGTCGACATTCATTATATAGATCTGGTCGCAGGTCCCTGATTTCGGTCCGCGCGACTGAAAGACCAACTTCTTCTCGTCGAAGCTCAGGTACGCCTCGGCGTTTTCGCCTTCGAAGGTGAGCTGGCGGATGTTTGCCAGGTGCTTTTCACGACCGTCGTACTTATCTTTTGGCACGAGTTCGGCGCCGCGGAATTGCGTTTTGAAATCAATGCCGGAATTATCGGTGACGGCGGGTTGCTCAATAATGCCGATCACAGGATTACGGATCTCCCACCCGGATGGCTGCGCAGCGGCGAGTTCGGCCAAAAGAACTCCTGCCGCGACTACTAGGACTATCTTCATCTGAATTCGAACACACCGGCGTGGAAAAATGTGACAACTCAGTTCTGACTCCTTCGGGTCAACAATTAAGGTATTTTTGCATCATTATTTCAGGGAAGATCATTGTATCCAATCCTTTTTAAACTCGGCCCGCTCACCGTCTACAGTTTCGGTGCGATGATGGCTATCGCAGTCCTCGTGGCTAACTACTTCTTAAGCGTCGAAGCACGCCGCCGCGGCTGGGACCAGAAGCATATCAGCCGCTTCACCTTCATCGCCCTCGTAGGTGGTATCGTTGGTGCCAAGCTCTTCTCGATCGTCGAAGACTTCGGCGAGTTTCTCAAAGACCCGATCGCCCAGCTCTTCTCGCCCTCCGGACTTACGTTCTACGGCGGCTTCATCCTCGCAACTGCCGGTATCTGGTTCTACGTAAAGAAGCATAAACTCCCGTTTCGTGCAATGGCGGATGCTATCGCTCCCGTCGTCTTCCTGGCCTATGGTATTGGTCGTATCGGCTGCCAGCTTGCCGGTGATGGTGATTACGGCATTCCGACGAAGTCAGTGCTCGGCATGCATTATTCTAACGGCACGGCAAAACCGACGAACGTCTTCGAACCATACTTCGCGAATCATCCCGAAGAACGCGCAGAGTGGAAGTACGACTCGCTGCGTGCGATCAACCTCCGTCAGGACGACATGGGGTTTAAGGTCACGGCATTCGACGAAGTTGTTACGGCGCATCCGACGCCACTCTATGAGTTAGCTGCGGCGCTTCTCGCCTTCCTATTCCTGTGGTCACGGCGCGCGAAATGGCAGTTCGCGGAAGGGAAGGCATTTGCAGCGACCGTCGTCCTCATGGGCATCGAGCGTTTGCTCGTCGAGTTCTTGCGTGTTAATCCGCTCTACCTCGGTATCTCGCAGGCGCAGTGGATATCGGTAGGCATGATCATCGTCGGAGCCATCATGTTCACGCGGGTAAAAGAGACGCAACCCACGAAGACAAAGCGATAGTTACTTCAGTCGCTCTAAGACACCTTTGCGTTTAACAACATTTTTGTAATCCCACTGGATATCGCTGGCTTTACGAAGCCAGCGCTTGAGGTCCTTCACATTGATCTGATCTTCGGAAGTGTAGGTGATCGACGCATCTTTGAATTTTCCCGTGCCCGGTAGTAGCTGATCTTCGTCAAAACCGACACCACTCCAGAACATCAGCCTGATACCGCTCTTAAGCTTACTATATCCAACAATTGGATTCTCCTCAATAAACCATACCGGATGCGCATGCCAGATCTTATTCGTCGCCTTCGGCAGATGCTTGTTGATCTCCTCGGCCAGCACATCGCAGATGGCCTTGTCGGCGGGAGATAACTTACCATTGTAAGCAGTGGTGTCCATACTGCAAAGATAACCAGACTCCGCGTGCATTTACCTCTGAGATCGCAGAGGAAGCCGCTGAGCCGCTACACCAGAGAAACCTTTCTATATGCATGAGTCATTTCTGTACACATGTCGGTACCGAAAGTCACGTTCATAACGAAAGAAGGCGGCTGCACGCTCTGCGACGAGATGTTCGTCGAACTCGAGGATGCGCGCGAGTATGTCGAGTTCGATCTCGAGATCCGCAAGATCGAAGAGGACGACGAACTCCACAAACTCTACTGGGATAAGATCCCCGTGCTCCTGGTCAACGGCAAGGTAGCGGCAAAATACCGCGCAACGCGCGACGAGTTAATTAGTAAGATACAAGGAAGAAAAAAACTGTTCGGCCTCTTCTAAGATGAAAGTATTCCTCAAAGTTATGCAGGCGCTCGGCATCGCAGTCACCGGCACGGGACTCATGCTCGGCATCGCCCACAACTCCATGGGCGAAGAGTATATGTACGCCCTCATCGGCATTGGCATCTTTTACATTGCCCGGTTTGTGGAAACGCGCATGGGGGCCCAATAAATATTAAGACTCCGCGTCGTACTCGTTGCAAACGGGCTCTCAACTTGAGAAGAACGAGTATAATCGCGGAGTCTTTTACCAGCACCGGTAATGGCAAGTAGTGACTCCCGCCAAAACCAATGTTACTTTATAACGATCATTTGTTTTGTGACCGAACCTTGCGGCGTCGTCAGGCGGTACAGATAGTTACCGCTCGGCAGTTTCCCTGCTGCGAAACTTGTGCGGTGTACACCTTCCGACATGCTGCCATCGAGAATTCGCTCGACTTCTTTGCCCTGCATCGTGAAGACGCTAAGCTGCACTGGCATTGCTGTCGGTAATGCGAACTCGATCGTCGTCTTCTCGCGCACCGGATTCGGGTAGTTCTCCATCAGCATCAGGCCATAGACGAACTCGTCGTCGCCAACTGCACTCGGCTGATTCTTAAAGATGCCAAGATGCAGCCAGTCGCTCGATGTAGAATACGTCGATCCGTTCGACGATGTCAGTACGGATTGGATAAGGCTGTTCTTATCTGCTTCCTCTCCGGCAAGCAGCCACTCGAACATCACGGTCGAATAGATATTCCTGAAATCGTGACGCGCATCGTAAACGAGATTGCCGTTGAGAAGCGAGTCGCCGGCAAGCTTCGGATCGCTGCCATAGACTTTGCCGATAACCTGCGTGCCAAATACGAAGTGCGGCGCTGCAGTGCCGTGATCGGTACCGCTGCCATTCTCCTGCGGCCGGCGGCCGAACTCGGAGTAGGTCATGCCCGCAACCTTGTCGGCGACGCCAAACTCTTCAATGTCTTTCTGGAATGCTGCGATGCAATCCGAAAGCTCAGTGAGCAATTCCGGATGATCGGTCGCCTGATTCGAATGGGTATCGTAGCCGCCCTGGGTGACGAGATAGATCTTCGTCTTAAAGCCGGATGCAATACACTGTGCAACACCTGCAAGCTGCTGCCCGAGACGGCTGCCGGCTGGGTACGTTGCTTTATTCGTGGTGACCGAGCGATCGATAAGGCGCTGCGTATAGACTTCCGTCTCTTTTTCTATCGTGCGTACGTAATCCAGCTCCTGATAAGGGATCGGCGTGGGCACCGGGATCGGATCGTAGCTATGTGTGGATGGATTATTCTCGTCCGGCAAGGCGCTGATGATGATTCCCATTCCGCCGTTTTCCGACAGGAACGAGACCGACAGCGAGTTGCCGAACTGCATGGCAAGGGGGTAATAATACTTATCAGTAGGATCGCTACTGAAATTCGTTGGAGGAAAATCCGGATAGAGATCGCCGAGCATGCGGCCGACCCATCCCGTTGATACAAATTTGTTCGCGTCCGTCGACGTCTCCCAGATATCCGTGCCGCGGAAGTGCGACAGGTTCGGGCTTGCGTAGCCGACGTTCTGCAGCACGGCAAGCTTCTTCTCGCCGTAGAGCGCAGCCATGCCACTCATCACCGGATGGAATGCAAGCGTGTCGTGATCGGCAAGAATATGCGGATTATCGGCCGTCTTCACGCCGAGTGTCGGACGGTACTGCGCATAGAGCGGATCGGTGATCGGAATGACGCAGTTAAGTCCGTCATTGCCGCCCGAGAGCTGGATGACAACGAGAATGTTATCATTCATCGTAGCCGTTGCAAGCAAGCCGTGCAGCGGCGATTTGCCGAGCACGCGCACCGGAGAGCCACCGATCAGTATTGGCAGGGCAGTTGTAGCAACACCAAGTGTTGCGCCCATCTTCAGAAAATCGCGACGTTTCATATTATTCGTTTTCCTTCCTGCTTATACTAATTGGAATTCCGGTAACGTGACAATACCCTGTGCAAACTTCGAGACGAAGCCGTTATCAAGATAAAATGCGGCTTGATCAAGTTTCTGCGGATTCAATAGCTCGTTGAGCATCGCGCTTTCGATCGGGCCGAGATCGAAGGCCAGCACAAAATCCGTGATCGCATTTGCTAACTCTTCCGACGACATGTCTTGCGCACCTGGAATGATCTCTGCCCACGCGATCGGTTCGAAGGTGATCTTCGCGCCGCGGTTGCGTCCGCCCGTACCGGTGAAGAAGTTCGGATAGACCACTGCTGCCTGCGGCACTGACTTGCGAAGCGGCAGCGTACCGGTGTTGATCCAGATACGTCCGCCCGGCCAGCCCGCCACATTCGGCGGATTCAAAATTTCCTGCCCGATATTAAAGCCGGCATACTGAATGATAAACGTATGCGTCGGATTCAGATCGGTGTACACATTATAATTTTGTCCGTCGACTCCCTTGAGCGGCGGCTCTGCGCCGTTGTATACGGGAATCGCCAGGTTGAACTCGCGCAGAAGCGAGCCGATCAATTCGAACGGACTCTTGAGCTGCGCGCCGAGCACTTCGGGATCGTAGAAGTGTGCGCTTTCTAAGAGTGCTTTCACGACAGGCTTGATCTCCCAGTTCGACGCTACCATCAGCTCGGCCATCTTGCCGACGACTTCCGGATTCGGTACGTAGTACACGAACGTCTCGTAAATACGCTGGCAGATAAAGTACGCGGCGTTGTAGCCGCCCTTCTTTGCGAAGATGCGATCGAGAATTTCCTGCACACCGAACTTGCCCGTATCGCCGAAGAACGTGACATCGTCCGGATACTTCAGCGAATTATTCAGCTGGCCGACAAACGGCGCCTTCTGCGTCGGGATCCAACCAGATAGCGCTTTCGCTGCTTCCTGGATATCCTCTTCCGTGTAGTTATTCTCGCCCGTCTGCGGATCGAAGATGCCGAGCGTGAACAGCTCCATCAGCTCGCGCGCAAAATTTTCGTTGATGTTGTTGATCTCTTTGCCTTGCTGAATACGGTAGCTGCTCTGTGCGCCGTTGAGATAGATCAGCATTGCCGGATCGATCGTCATCTCGCTGACGAACGTCTTCACATTACCCATCGCATTGCGGCGAAGCATTTGCTGGTAGGTGTGTACATACGCAACCTGATTCACGACGTCCCAGCCGGTGACGAAGTGGTTGCTCCACATCAGCGTCATCTTCTCGCGGATCGACATATCTTCCTTGACGATCAGGTCAAGCCACCAATCGCTGAGACTTGAAATGAGGATGCGGTTGAAGCGCTGCTTATTCTGAAAATCTATCTGGCGCGCTTCTCCCTGCAAGCTGCGATCAGGCAAGTAAAGCGAATCGACCCACGCGCCCGGAACCCCGGGAAGCGGACGGTCCTCGATCAGCTTATCGACAACGGCCGTCATACCGGCCATGCCTTTGGCTGTGACAAACTGCGCGTACGGAACGCCCATCATGGCGCGGCGCAGCAGATGCAGGATCTGCCGGTCGCCCCAGGCGCCTGCATACGGTGTAAGATCGTTGGAAGCGGTAGCAAGCGGCTGCGGATTCGCCGAGCCTTTGCCCATCGCATACCCCGGAATATCGCGCGCTGCCGAACGCTCGGCCAACGCCTGTAACGGATTCATCGCAGCGGCTGCAGCAACGGCAGTCCCGCCTTTCGTTAAGAAGGATCTTCTGTCCATAGGTGACTTTCAGCTGGTAATACGAGTAGATACTTAAAGATAGAGACCTCTCGGGGGATAAGGTTTAATCCAAAATACGGCGATTTTAGGAGCAGGCGGATGGGCGGATAGACGGGTAGGCGGATATTGGGAGTCGCCAGTCGTTAGTCTTTAGTCTCTAGTGTATACTCTATCAACTATCAACTCTCCACCGTCATTCTGAACGGAGGCCGCGTCAGCGACCGCAGTGAAGAATCCCCTGATGTCTTGTACCCCGCCTCTATTTACACCCCCGAACGCCTACCAAGTGCCATCCCCCATGAATCACGGTTCAGACGACTAAGCCACTGTAACCCGTAACTTCGCATTCGTTCTCGTCTTGATCGGCTTGAGCCTTTCGGGTTCGCTGGTCAGAGCAGAGCATACTGCACATCCGAAGATGGACGACTCATGTTTAAGGTAACAGGAAGGCCGTAACCATATGGCTCCGGCAAGACACAAGTTTATTTCATTTCGTCCGAGAGAGTTCGTTCTTGCCGGAGCCATCTTTGTTTTAGCGATTTTAAATACATCGACTTTATATTGTCAATGGTATAAACTTAGTGAATTCAATCGACCATTAGGTGTAATATATTTTCTGGATGATTCTCTTTTTCCTCGTATTGGTTTTGTAGGGACAGGTTTTCAGAATGACAATGCGGCCGATTATTATTCGGAGGTATGGAAAACAACCGATGGTGGGCTGCATTGGATAAAATCAATTCCCACGACTAATTTCCCTCGGCTTGGAATTACTAACTTCACATTTAAGGATTCGGCAATTGGGTGGCTGAGTGGAGGTCACCTAGGGCTCTTTGCGGGGGATGCAAGTTGCTATCAAACTACTGACGGAGGGTATAGCTGGTTTCCAGTTCTTGGAGCTCTGCTTAATTCGTCTTCAGTGCATTTTAATCCAACTACCCAGCTTTTGTTCGCATCGACTTGGGTTGGTGACGCTTTGATATCAAATGATTTAGGTGTGACGTGGAATAATATCCCTTCTTCGTACAATACAAATGGTTTTGCTTTTACCAACCCCAACACCGGAATTCTATCAAGAGTAGGTCAAAATGGAAAACCCGTGGATTACTTTCCTTTTCTTCGGACTATTGATGGGGGATTCACCTGGATTGAAACCTCCTTTTTTGAGGAAAGTTGGCAACCACTGGCGATTCAGGGTACGAATACTTTTTTTTGTGCGGGAGATATTTCTTCGAATGTTTACCGATCTGATGATGCTGGTGTAACTTGGAACCTGATTTCAAACGTCCCAAATCATGGCCATATTACCGGAACATTAAATAAGTTGTATGTTCATGCATTGGGAGTTTATGTTTCAACTGACCAAGGTGTTAGTTGGAAGTCAATTTGCGGACCTAAATTGCAGAATTTTGACACTCGTTTTTACGGTCAGGATAATATTGTTTATGCAGCTGATTATTACGATATTTACCCCTCAGACATCGACCACGAGAAAAATGGCCGTCTTTGGGTCAATACCACAGGCAATGGGTCGGGAGAAAGGTTATTGATGCAATATTACAACGGCAATGAATTCTCCGTTACTCCAGGAGAACAATGGACCGTGGATATTGTACTTCCAGATACATTCTCGACGATTCAATGGCTAAAATTAGATTCGCTCTCGTATACCATCCGTTATCAGCGTGATCTTTTTAGTATAGCGGGTGTAGCTGCGGCAACCGGATGGCGGGTCGATAATTATAGCGAAGAATATGATAGAGTGCGAGTAAAGCTTCTGCGCGAGTCCGGAGCGGACAGAGGAGTACCTGTTGCTACTGTGACTTTCATTACTAATATTGCCGATTCTGTAAAGTCTGATGTGTATGTTGATTCGGTTTTCTATAATGCAGGCGAACTGACTAATTGCGAGATCATCCCATCGGAAAAACTAGAAGTTACAGTTCTTGATGATTGTGGCGATTCTCTCCTGAGAGAATTCATAGGCCGCGAAAAATTTGAATTGGTCTCGCTTCATCCAAATCCTGCGAAAGATAAACTCACGGTCGATGTAAAGATGCCTGTTCGTGGCACCATATCCGTCAGCCTCGTCGATATCAATGCTCGAACGATTATCCAGCCAAACCAAACATTAGAGCAAGGTCACCAGTCGTTCACTCTTGACCTTACAAATCTGTTTTATACCGGAGCATACCAGATTATACTAACGTTTTTTGACGATGTAGCAACAGGGTCGTTCGTTTTAACAAAATAGCGATACTCAAATGCATGTCGGGAATGCCCCCGTTTTCGTCGATGTTTTAAACACGCTGGGCCAGCTTGTTGGCCGGTTTTCGGGGTCGAATCAATCGGCTGTGTTTTCCGTAAAAGACTATATGTCCGGCCTCTACATGGTTACCGTGCGCCAGGGAAGCGAATCCGCCTCCGCGCAGTTTGTGGTGAGTAGGTAAGCTGGTGTGTGTGTAAATTTAGATGAATGAATTATAAGGATTTACAAGGGCAAATTTCGGTTTTGTGTCAAAAAGTGGGGACTTCCCCAAGGCGTGTAAATTTCCCCGAACGTCCGACCGTCTGACCGACCGAACGTCTGCCAAACTCCCCCGAACATTCTTCAAATTTTAGTGTTTTAATGCGTCTCTGAAAAACTAGAGACTTACTATAATAGATGTTAAGTTTACTTGTTGTTGTAACTATCGGGTATTTCTTAGGCGCCATCCCCTTTGGCGTCATCATCAGTAAGAAATTCCGGGGCTTCGACCTCCGCACGAAGGGCTCCGGCAATATGGGTTCGACGAACGCATTCCGCACCCTCGGCTGGAAGCTCGGCACCCTCGTCCAGCTCCTGGATATCGCCAAAGGTGTGGCAGCAGTGCTCGTCGCTACCTACTTCTTCAACGGACTTCCGTTTACGAATCCGATGCCGTTCCAGGACATCACCGTCTTCCGTTTCTTCGCAGGCGCAGCAGCAGTGCTCGGTCATTGCTACACAGTTTTCGCAGGCTGGAAGGGCGGCAAGGGAATCAGCACGACGGCCGGTATGCTCGTCGCCATCGCGCCGGTGGAATTCGCCGTCGCTATCGCTATTTTCCTCTTAGTGGTTTTTGCCTCAGGTTATATCTCGCTCGGCTCGATCAGCGCCTCGGTCGCATTTCCGACGGCGATGTTCCTCCGCCAGAACATCTTCGGTGTCGAGATCTACGGCTATCATACGATGATCGTCGGCGCCATCATGATCTCCGCATTCCTTATCTATCGCCACCGCGCGAATATTGCCCGACTGCTCGCCAAGCGCGAGAACAAGTTTGAGAAGCTGCATATCTTCCGCTGCAAGCATAGCGGCATCTTAGGCGGCAAAGTCTAACTCATCGCAGATGCGCGCAGCAGTCATCGGCACCGGAGGATGGGGCACGGCCATTTCACTCCTGCTCGCCGAAGGCGGTCACGACGTAACGTTCTGGTCACGCACCACCGAACGCGCCACTGAGATCGCAGCATCCCGCGAGAATCCAACCTACCTTCCCGGCATCCACATCCCGGAAAGCATCAAGGTCACCGGCAACGACGCCGACCTCGCCAACCACGATCTTTACATTTTCGCAGTCCCGTCGCATGTCGTCCGCGAAATCGCCACGCGACTCGCACCGCATCTGAGGAGCGACACCGCACTCTACATCAGCGCCTCGAAAGGCGTCGAACGCAAGACACTGATGAGGATGACGGAAGTCCTATCGGATGTCCTGCAAGTACCAGCCGAGCGGACCTTAAGCTTCAGCGGGCCAAGCCACGCCGAAGAAGTAGCTCGCAAGATCCCGACGGTCGTCGTAGCAGCCGGCGCCGATTCCCATGCTGCCGAGATCGTCCAGAAGGCTTTTACTTTGCCGTACTTCCGAGTCTATCGGACTGACGATGTCATCGGCGTCGAACTCGGCGCCGCATTGAAGAACGTCATCGCCATCTGTGCCGGCATCCTCGACGGCGAAGGCTACGGCGACAACACGATCGCCGCACTCGTCACCCGCGGCATCGCCGAGATCAGACGCCTCGGCGTCGCACTCGGCGCCGACGGCGAAACCTTCGCCGGCGTAGCAGGCCTCGGCGATCTGGTCGTCACCTGTCTCTCGAAGCATTCGAGAAACCGCAGGCTGGGCGTCGAGATCGGCAAAGGCAGATCGCTTGAAGAGATCCTCAAGGACATGAAGATGGTAGCCGAAGGCGTCACGACGACAGAATCGGCCAAGGCATTAGCGGCAAAGCATGGCATCGAAATGCCGATCATTGAAGAGACGTATAGGATTCTCTTTGAAGGGAAGGATCATCGCGCCGCAACGCAGGACCTTATGCAGCGCGCCGTTAAGGACGAGCGCTGGTAACTACTCCGTAGCCGTCGCCTCGATCTCCAGCTTCCGCTTCTGAAGATTCTCCAACTCCGGAGAGCCGGTATGCTCAAGAGCGCCGAGCAAGTCTTTCAAGGCTTCGAGCGTTTCCGAATGAGCCCCAAGCGCCTTCTCGCGAATATCGTAGGCGGTCAGAAAATAGTCGGCAGCCGCTTTGAAATCGCCGCGTTTCATGTTGACACATCCCAGTCCATGGTACGGGTGAGAGGTATAAGGATGAGCTTTGCCGATGGACTTTTCGAATGCGTCTTTTGATTGGGTATAGTATTTTTCAGACTCATCGAACTGATCCATATCAAGCAGCACCTCCGCAAGATTGTTGAGGGTTATGGCCGTCTGATGATGGTCTTTGCCAATGAGCCGTTCCCAAACATACAGGGCCTGATGATAGAGCTTTTCAGCTTCTTCAAATTGCCCTTCGGCCCGAAGGTTAATAGCCAGCGCATCCATGCCCATCGCCGTCGTGGGATGATCGGTCCCGAAAATATTCAGATAGATGTCGAGTGCACGACGGAAGAGGGGATCGGCGGCCTCCTTATCTCCTTTCATGTGGAGAACATGCGCAAGGTTAATAATGGCGCCTGCAGTGTTCGGATGTTCTTTGCCAACAAGCCGCTCCCATAAGATAATCGCTTTGCGAAGCAAACTCTCTGCTTCGGCAAACTTCCCCCGCTCGCGAAGCAGGTGAGCAAAATTGTGATGTACCTTTGCCGTCTCCAGGTGATTCTCCCCGACTGACCGCAGCAGGATATCAAGCGCTTTTCGGAACAGCTGCTCCGACTCATCGAATCGGCCTTGTTCGTACTCCAGCCGTGCTAGATGAAACGTGCTCTGGGCGGTCGTTAGATGATCGGGGCCAAGCATGCGCTGG
>JANWLI010000183.1 GCA_025450975.1 Candidatus Kapaibacterium sp.
GCTCCGGACATGGTGATGAGCTTGTACGCGTCAATATTGTGACGCCATCGAAGCTCACTAAAGAGGAGCGCGAACTCATCGAAAAGCTTTCAAAGAGCGATAGCTTTAAGGCAGCTCCGCACAAGAAATCTTCGAAGACGAAGAGCGGATCGCCTAAAGCAGAGGAAGCGAATATCTTCGACAATATCAAGTCGATGTTTTCATAATCATTTATAATTCATTCTGCCCGTATGCGCTATGAGCTTGCGTGAACGGTTGCATAACAGTTACAGAAAGCTCGCGACATATTCAGAAAAGTATCTTCTCCCTCAGGAGTTTTATGCCATTCTGATATTTATTGGTATCGGAGTGGCAGCGCTCCTATACCGGAGCGGCAGTTCTCTATGGCGTGCTTTCGTCGATACTGACGATCGCGCGAAATACGAAGCGCTCTCGAGGGAAACAGATAGCACGTTTGCTGTGCTTGCACGCAATCCGCAAGCATTGCATTTTTGGGAGCCTGAATCGTCGGCGAGTGTCGTTGCTACCAAGCGGTCGCCGGAGAAGCCCGTTGCGATCGACTTGGCTTCTATTGCCTTAAATAAGGCGTCGCCTTCGGAGCTCGAACGGCTCCCAGGAGTTGGAGAGGTGATGAGCAAGCGTATCATTTCATATCGCATGAGTCGTGGGAAGTTCGCATCGCTCGAAGAGCTGATGAATATCAGCGGCATCGGGCCGAAAAAGTTTGAGAAGATGAAACCATACCTACGACTCGATTAGCCTTAGGTGTATGCGGATCATAGCAGGAGAATTCAGAAGTCGCAATATCGTCTCGCCGAAAGGGGAGCGAACCCGCCCGACCTCTGATCGCGCTCGCGAATCGCTCTTCAATGTGCTGGCGCATACGATCGATCTTGAAGGAGCCAACGTCCTTGACCTTTTTGCCGGATCCGGTGCCCTTGGTTTCGAAGCGCTGTCTCGCGGCGCATCGCATGCGACCTTTGTTGAGCACTTCCTGGCAGCTCGTGAAGCCATCGAAGCCAATATCCGGGCATTAAATGTCAAAGAACGAACGACGATACTCAAGCAGGATGTCTACAAATGGCTACCGGAGGCTACCGGCCCGTTCGATCTGGTCTTTGCCGACCCGCCGTATGACGACAAACGGACCCGCCGGGACCTTCCTGAGCTCATCTTTCGGGACGGACTCTTAACCCCAGAATCCCTTGTTATCATCGAACATCGTGCCGGGAGCACGATCGCCATACCCGAGCGGGTGCGAAAGGTTCGCGATCTCGATGCAGGGGAGGCTACGTTCACTTTTCTACAGTCTATCTAGTGCGTCGCGCCATCTATCCAGGGACATTCGATCCGATCACGAACGGCCATCTCGACGTCATTGAGCGGGCAGCCGATATCTTCGATGAGGTGATCGTTGCCATTGCCACAGCTTCCGGTAAGACCCCGCTTTTCAGTATTCCGGAGCGCCGTGACCTCGTCTCGAACGCTCTTGCCGAGGCACTGCCAGCCCGCACAAATATTCGTGTTGATGTGTTTACCGGGCTTCTGGTCGAATATGCCCGAGAACAGGACGCCATTGCAGTCGTCCGCGGCCTTCGGGTCCTTTCGGATTTCGAATATGAGTTTCAGATGGCACTCATGAACCGGAAGCTCGAAGACATATCGACCGTGTTTCTCATGCCGCATGAACGGTATACGTATCTGGACTCGACGATCATTCGCGAGTTGGCGCGGCATCATAGCGACGTATCGGGGTTCGTGCCTCAATGTGTCCAGCAAGCATTAAAGAATAAATTTGCATGACAACTGAAGTACTTACGGCGCATCACATTGCGCAGCGCATGGAGCATGTTGACGATTCGCCAACGCTGTTGATCGCTGCCCGTGCTCAGGAATTGCGCAAGCAAGGCAAGTCGATTGTTAGCCTTTCCACAGGCGAGCCTGATTTCCCGACCCCCGATAATATCAAGCAGGCTGCGATCCGTGCGATCAATGAGAATTTTACGAAGTATACTTCTGCGCAAGGCATGCCCGAACTTCGGGAGATCGTTGCCGAGAAGTTTCGTCGCGATAACGGCATTGAGTCAGCATCCAACAGAGTCCTGATCACCTCCGGTGGCAAGCATGCGCTGGGTAATGCATTGCTTGCGCTAGCCGAAGGTGGCGATGAGATCATCATTCCTTCACCGTTCTGGGCAAGCTATTCGGCGATCGCCTACTTAAGCGAAGGTACTCCCGTAATTGTCAAGACGACGGAAGAAGACGGCTGGCTCCTTCGTCCGGAACAGCTTGCAAGCGCGGTCGCTTTAAATTCGCGGGTGCTGATGCTCAATACGCCCGTCAATCCTACCAGTGTAATGTACAGCAAGGAAGATCTTCTTGCACTTGTACCGATTATCAAAGAACATGAGCTCATGGTTATTGTCGATGAGCTGTATGAAAAGCTGACCTACGATGGCCGCGAGCACTTCTCGTTAGGCTCTGTTCCGGAGATCGCCGAACAGGTCGTAACGATCAACGGACTTTCGAAAGCCTATGCAATGACAGGCTGGCGCCTTGGTTTTGCAACCGGCCCGTATTGGGCCATCGAAGCGATGGGACGTCTGCAGTCCCAGGCTGTATCGCATCCTTCGTCGATCAGCCAGCGTGCTGCGATGGAAGCGCTGACCGGCCCGCAGGATTCAGTGGAGATGATGCGTCAGGCTTTCCAGCGTCGTCGCGATCTTGTTGTTGATCTTATGCGCGAGATTCCTGATATCTCGTTTACGCATCCTGCCGGCGCGTTCTATATTTTCTTTAATGTTTCTGCTTACATCGGCCGTACGCTGCCTTCGGGTAAGAAGGTTACGGTTGCCGACGAGATCTGCGAGATGCTGCTCGATCAGTTCGGCATTGCGCTTGTCAGCGGTTCCGGATTCGGCGATGCGAACTACATTCGTTTATCGTTCGCAGCATCGGAAGCCGACATCACCGAAGGTGTTGCCCGTCTGAAGAAAGGCTTAGCTGCATTGCTGTGATCGCTGTAACCGAGAGCCCGATCCTTCTTAATGTTCCGCAGACCCTGAAGGTCCTTGAGATCTTCATTCGCCATGAGCTTAATCGCTTTGGTATTACGAAAGCGGTGCTTGGCCTTTCCGGCGGTGTTGATTCTTCCCTCTCTGCTTTCCTTGCTGCCCGCGCTATTGGTGCTGAGAACGTCCATTGTGTGATGATGCCGTATCGTACGTCGAGTCCCGACAGCATCACCGATGCCGAGAAGGTGATCGCTGCGCTTGGTTCGTCGAGCGAACGTCTGGAGATCACGCCGATGGTCGAGCCATTCTTCGAAGCTGATCCTGAGATGGATAAGGTTCGCAAGGGAAATGTGATGGCTCGCATGCGTATGGTCGTGCTCTATGATCGATCTGCTAAGCACCGTGCCCTAGTCATCGGTACGTCGAACAAGTCTGAAGGCTTGCTAGGCTACTCGACGCATTATGGGGACAGCGCCAGTGCGATCAATCCTCTGGGCGATCTGTATAAGTCGCAGGTCTGGGAGCTAGCCGAAGCCGTTGGTGTTCCGGACTCGATACTCAAGAAGGCGCCGAGTGCCGACCTTTGGGTTGGCCAGATCTCCGAAGAAGAGTTGGGGATGCGGTATCGTGAAGTGGATATCCTCCTGTACTATATGGTCGATTGTCGAGAAACCGATGAGGAGTTGTTAGCTCGAGGCTATGAGGCCGGTTTCATTGCAAAGGTCCGTACCCGAATCAAGAATGCTCAGTTCAAACGGATGCCTCCAGTTATTGCCAAGGTTGCCGAGCGGACGATCAATACCGATTTCCGGTACCCCCGCGATTGGGGTAGTTGAATGAATCGGCATTTTTGGGTGTTAGGTTAGTCTCAAGAGCAAATGGCTCCGCGGTCCCCTACAAAACGAGCCTCGGTAATCCTTAGCTCTAACTTATTAATAGGCATATACTTACAATATTTTAAACCGGTCATAATTCTCATGAAAATGTGAGATTGTACACCAGTTTGGAAAAAATTTCGTATATTTGTAGGCTTTCTATGTGGATAACTTTCTGGGGGCAAACAACCCTCTACCGCTTTTGTGGAAAAGTGGTAAAAGGTGAGACATCCAATATCGTCGGACAAATATAACATAAACGGAGAAGAAAGTGGCAAAAGCGGCAACGGAAACCAAAAAGCGCACAACTCGTACTCGTACGCGTCGCCGGATGAAGTATATCACCGGTCTTTTGCTGTGCTCCGATTGTACGAAGACGGCACGCAAGGAGATCGTCGGCGAAGCATTGACGCAGGCTGCAGGTGAAGGGATCAACCCCATCAACCCGGAGACCGGCGAGCGCCAGACAGATAACCTGTGGGTTCGTTGCACGAAGTGCCATAACACGATGCTCGTCAACCTGACAGCCATGCTTGACGACAAGCCGAAGGCTCATCAGAACCTGACCGCTTCGGAGTGCACGCTCTATACGCCGCAGCGCATTTATGCTATTGGCGAAGCCGTGTACCATAAAGACTGGGACGATGTTGGTTCGGTCGTATCGAAAGAAGTAACTGCCGGCGGCCGTAATGCTATCGTCGTTCATTTCGATAAACTTGGCGAGCGCAAACTGCTCGAAAATTTTGCAACTGCATAAGGTTTAAGATTCTAAGCAAGAAAGGAAAGGGGGGAAACGGGTGATAGGAATCATCGTTCAGGAAGGCGAACCGATCGATCGCGCACTGCGCCGCTTCAAGAAGAAGTACGAGCGTGCTGGTATCTTACGCGAGTATCGGCGTCGTACAGCGTACGAGAAGCCTTCGATCAAGAACAAGATGCTCCATCAGCGTGCTGCGCGTCGCCAGCACCGCATCCAGGAAGAACAGGGGTAATCCTGCCTTCTCCCTTCTGATCTAAGTATCAAAGAAGACCCTCGTTTCCGAACGGGGGTTTTTTATTGGCAGTAATGGGTAATGAGTAACGAGTGGTCTCTTTAGTTACTGGTTACTTTTATCAACTCATTATGCCAACTGCTCCTTGCGGGTAACTCCCATTTGCCTGAACGCAGCGCTTCGATCGAGGTGATGCTATTATCGAAGACGATCGTATCGTTTGTAACGAGGTCCGAAAATGTTGCACGGTCGGTCATTACAATTTCACCTGCATCGTTGCGAAAAAACACACTCAGGGTATTCATGAAATCTACACCAAAGGTTTCGCCGAGGAGGCGGATGCGGCGGTAGAGTTCGTCAATCGAGCATCCCGAGGCGCCGGCTGCAGCTTCGTCGACTGCGATGAAGAGAAACCGGCCGTAGCGCAATTCACACCCGGCTGCAAGCGCGACGTTATGCGCGGTCCAGCGTTCGAGAAATGACGATACTTCTGCCAGCAGTTGCAGGGATTCAGCTTCGGACATACTGCGATCAAGCGCGAAGACCCAGAGGCGCGACGATGGCGGGAGTTGGTCGAATGGGATGTAGCTCATATCTTTGGGTATAACAAGTAGATCGCTATTCTTATTGCTTGCGAGCTTCCCAGTCTATTTTCCATTGTTGGGAAGCGCGGGCGACTTCGAGCGGCATCATAGTTTCTGTGGCAAAATCGAAGAGAATGATATTCCTTAGATCGGTGCGGACCCAAAAGCCATACCAATACTGATCTATCATGTCTGTTATGTAACCAACAGTCATCCGATAGTAATTGCTCATCAAGGTGTCCGGCGCATCTGGCTTCGGGCATTGCTCAATATAATATACCACTTCACCATCTCCGTCGGTGACCCTGTCGACGTACGGTACGCCTATCGTTTGAAATTCGGGAATACGATCATTAAGCGCTTTCGTCAGTGCTTCAAGTTTATCCTCGCAAGCAGACTTGGTTCTGGGCACGGATATCCTCTCTGGAACAATCTTGGTTTTATCCTTGGAGCACGACATGGAAAGCGCTGCCAAAAGTATAAGTATACATTTTTTCATTTGGCAAAGATACCGAACAATTGAGGAAGCAAAGCCACTGTCTGATCGCCAAACGAATGACCCGAATTATGAGTAGACTATTCTTTTACGAATTTAGTCCTTGCAGCGATGTGACCGTTTTGGTAGAGGGTAAGGACATACATTCCTGCCGGAAGATCCTGAATATTGTATTGCTCCGAAGTATCCTTTAAGACATATTTTCCGACTTCTTCGCCCTTTGTATTGACAATGGTAAACTTGTAGGTATCGGGCAGACCCACGACGGAAATAGCAATGTAGTTGTGTGCAGGATTTGGATAAACCGATATCTGCTGCAAAGCATTTTCTTCGACGTCTCCAACGCCTCCGCCATACTTAACTACCCAGACATCGCCGTTGGCGTGATATCCGGTTACATCGCTATCCTGAGAATTCGTGGTTCCGACGGAAATATAGCCGGGAAAGGCAAAGAGTATATTGCTGCCGGATTTATCTTCGCCGGTTCCGCCGAACCAACGGGAGAACAGATCTGAGCCGTTATTGCCATTGGTGTCGATCCGGTAGACAAGCCAATCTGCAAGTCCGCGATGTGTGGGGATGGAATCGATAATGGAAGTAGAGGTCCCCATAACCTGATATCCACCGCCGAAGACTTCGAGAACAGCAGTTGCCTCATCTCTTCCCGATCCGCCATAAAATTTTTCCCAGATACTATTACCGGCGGCATCGAGGCGGAGAATATCGTAATCGCCATTAGGATCTCCGGCACCCTGCGTAATACCAACGACGAGATAGCCTCCATTACGCAGCGGTGTTACGGCATTAAAGGATTCTGCAGCACCAGTGCCATGGACTTTTTTCCAATCGACATCACCATTTGCGGAGAGTTTTGCAACAAATCCGTCTGTAGAGCCGGTCGTATTATCGGTCATGTCACCATCGGTAGAAGATGTTTTCCCTGCGAGGACGCATCCGCCGTCGTCGGTAGCTCGGATCTGGTACCCCCTATCCTCAGCCGAGCCTGCGAATGGCTTTTTCCAGATGAGTTCGCCGGTAGAGGTAAGCTTCATGACCCAAATATCAAAATTACCTTTATTGACCGGAAAATCTCTGTCGCTTGATGCTGAATGCCCCAGGCAGTAAATGCTGCCGTCTGCGGCGATATCGATCGATGTCAGATTATCGGGTGAAGAGCCGCCGTATTTTTTTTCCCAGATCATGGTGCCAATACTATCGATCTTGAAGATCCACCACTGCAAGTGGTTTGTATCGGTGGGTGGTACGAAGATCGGCCATGTCGAGCCTCCGATAATGTAGCCGCCATCACTGGTCGGGACGATATGAGCAGCAAGATCGGCGCGCCCGCCCCCGTATGATTTTTCCCAAAGGAGGGCGCCGTTATGGGAAAGTTTGGCGACCCAGATATCGTCATCACCATGGTTGACGGTCACATCGCCGTTTGTGGAATTTGTCGTTCCGCAGATAGCGAAGCCGGTAAGCGGCGCATGTGCTGCGACGGAAATACCTCTATCGTTGCCAGTGCCTCCAAGAGCTTTTTGCCAAACGATCGGCGGCTGCTTTTGGGCAGTAACAGTGGAGGCGATCAGGCAGAGAACTGCCAGGAGGAAAGCAAAAGGGATTGAGCTACGCATGAGATTCACAGTAAGTTATCGGTACAAATATAGCAGTTAAGCCAGCATAGAGCTTAGCTAGATACGAGAACACCATTTTTCCTGTAGGGTTTTTAGGGCTTCTGCAACAACCCATTTTTAGTTGAAATTCGGAGTCTGAAATCATAATTTTTTCTTCTTAAAGCATTGTTTTTGTTTCACTTGTAGTGTTTTTTATGGAATTCTCCACGATTCTTGTAAAAAGCCATAAATAGTAGTCGATTCGTGTCATTCATAACAGAATTGTTGTAAATTTGCAAAAGTTTTTACTTTAGGAGAACGAGTATGAATTCACTTCTATCACTTACTTCCCTGAGTCGTGCGGCCAAGTTCTTACTTGTGATCGCGGCTCTCGTCGTGGGATTGTTTTTCGCGCAGCATGCCGGGGCTACAATGTCAAAGTATCGCCTGACTGCTGGAGGCGGCTCTCCAACGGATATGAGTAGCGCCTCGACTGTTTGGGAGGGCTTTTCGGGGTTCCGCGGCTCATACGGATACTCTCCGATGTTAGCAGGGTACTACAATCTTGGGTTTAACTTCAATTTTGATGGTACCAATTATTCTCAATGTGTTATCTATACTTCCGGTATCATTTCGCTTGGTTCGACGGTAAATTCAACGTACACCAATCCTAATCTTGCCAGTCTTAACACGCCAACCATTGCTCCGTGGGGAGCGTACATGCAATTATCCGGGGATCAGGGAGGATGTATTAGCGATTATCCCAGTGTTAAGTACATCACTTTAGGTTCGGCTCCAAATCGCGTTTTCGTAGTTGCCTGGACGGACATCCAGCTGTCCCATTGGAGTAGTTCGGTATATGGATATGGGTACACTGGTAGCTTTGAGGCACGTTTGTACGAAAGCCCGGTTCCTGGCGAAAAAGGTGTAGTCGAATTTTTTTACAGAGCGCTAGGCTCTGCTCCAGGCTGCTCATACTATGGTGCTGCAACCGGAAGGATCGGCATGGGTACGAGCAGTTCGAACTATTTGTCGGTCAAATACTCTGGCTCAACCCCCAGCTTGGATTATAATGGCACTGTAGCCAATATTAATGGGATTACAGGAACAGCCAAACCAAGTAACGGAGCTCTGTATAGATTTCAGGCAATGCCGGATGTTCAGTTAAGCGCATCACCTAAGACGTTAGACTTCGGCACGGTCAGTTCGGGCGCAACTGTCGATCTTTGCGTTACGGTACGTCATGCTGGGCCAGAAGGCATTTTGACCTTTTCGGCTCCGACACTCAACGGATCCCCGGCCTACGCGCTTATCAGCTCTCCTACGTCCCCACTGACGCCAGGCCAGACTGCAACGTACTGCCTGCGTTTCTCGCCGACGACCAATGGTGGGCATGTGGGCGTCTTTACGATCTTTACTAATGGTCTCGATAGCGGTACACAGCAGGTCCTTCTGACTGGCGAAGCTATCGCACCGACGATCGAGGTGATCCCGATCGGCGATAACTTTGTCAATCGTATGTTCCGTAAGACACGTTTGCGTTTAGGCGACACGGTCGAGCAAGGCGTGATCGTCAAGAATGTCGGTGCGGGCCAGCTTGTACTCAATAGCAGCACGACGTCGATCACGGGAGAATTTGCTCAGTATTACTGGATCTCCCGCTATCCTGATGCTCCGATGACGA
>JANWLI010000184.1 GCA_025450975.1 Candidatus Kapaibacterium sp.
CCTTCACCTGCTCTTTGATGACCTTCATGCCCATGTCGATCTCGTCGGTCGTGACATTGAGCGCGGGGCGGAAGCGGATGGAACGGTCGCCGCAGCCGATGATGATGACGCCTTCGTCGTAGCATTTCTGCTTGAGCACATCGCGCATCTGCGCTTCGGCCAGCGTGAAGGCGCACATGAGGCCTTTGCCGCGGGGGTTGGAGATCACCTGCGAGAATTCATCAGCTAATGCTTGGATCTCTGTAAGTAAATACTCGCCGACAACACGTGCATTCTCGACAAGCGCTTCGTCGCGGATGATCTCGAGATACTTCTGAGCGCGGACCATGTCGACAAGATTGCCGCCCCACGTCGAGTTGATGCGGCTCGGCTTCATGAAGACGTTGTCGTGGACTTCGTCGACACGGTTCGAAACGAGAATACCGCAGACCTGCATCTTCTTGCCGAAGGTCATGATGTCGGGATTACCGTAATGCTGGTGCGCCCACATCTTGCCGGAAAGGCCGAGGCCTGTTTGCACTTCGTCGTAGATCAGCAGCGCATCGTTCTCGTTGGCGAGGTCGCGCAACGTCTGGTGGAAACGCTCGGAGAAATAGTTGTCGCCGCCCTCGCCCTGGATCGGTTCGATGATGATCGCCGCGATCTGATCGGGGTAATTCATGAAGGCTTCTTTCATTTGCTTGATCGAAGTTTCTTCAGCTTTGAGTGCGAGCGCTTCGTTCTCAGCGTTCTGCGGGAAGCGAAGGATCGGCGCATCGATGCGTGGCCACTCCTTGAATTTCGGGAAGTACATCGTCTTCACCGGATCGGTATTCGTCAGTGACAGCGTATAGCCGTTACGTCCGTGGAAGGCGTAGCGGAAGTGCATGACGAGATGTCCACGGTCATGCGTGTAGCCTTTGATGAAGTTCTTGCGGACCTTCCAGTCAAATGCAACTTTGAGTGCGTTCTCTACTGCAGCGCTTCCGCCTTCGATGAGGAAGAGGTGCGGCAAGTATTCAGGGATAGCAACCTGACTGAAAGTCTCGACGAACTCCGCCATCTCGACAGTGTACGCATCGGAGCTTGACGGCTTGTTGACGGCGACGTCGGCAAGTTTTTCGCGGAATGCCGGGTCCTGCATTGCCGGATGATTGAGACCGACGGGGCCCGATGCGAAGAAGGTGAAGAAGTCGAGGAAGCGTTTGCCGGAGCGAGAATCATAAATGAAGTTGCCTTGCGACTTCTTGAGATCGACGACGAGATCGAAGCCATCGACGAGCATGTGCTTGGCGAGTGTCTCGTGGACTTTGTCGGGGGAGATATGAACGCTTTTAGATTGCATCGCTGCGAGATTATCGCGGATCTCATTGGTTGTGCGGACTTCGATCACATTCGGCTTCATATTATCCTCGCATAGTTAGTGAGATAGGTTAGTTGTTAACACGGACAAAGCTGGATTTGTCCTAAAACATCAAAAAGGCGGCAAAAAGCCGCCTTTAAAATGGATAGGAGCGGTTTTTAGAAAATGCCTTTTAGCAATTCCATGCCTTGCTCGAGGATATTACCTTCGGGGATCTTGCCTTCCGGAGTGAGCTTATCGACGATGTTCGGCAGATTCGTTGCTACCTGCTGGGTTACCTGTTCGATGGGAAGGCCGGTCTTGTTTGCGATCTCTGCAAGCTTTTCGTTGCCGATCACGGACGTTATCTGGTCGGGGGTAACGGTCTTGTTCTCGCCGGTGCCGACCCAGGAGCCGATGACGTCGCCGAGTCCGCCGGAAGTGAACTTCTTGACAAGTCCGCCGAGACCTTCGTTGCCGCCAACTAAGCCCACAATGCTTTCAAGAATGCCGCCGCCCTGCGGGCCGCCTGCTGCGCTGGTAATGCTATCGAGTAGTCCCATGGTTTCTGATTTGGTCTAATGATAAAAGTAATTATTTGCGGTCAACGATCGGGGAATGAGGTGGCCGTCGGTGGATAAAACAGGCGTCGGAATTTCTCGTTCCCACGCTCTGCGTGGGAATGCGGTAAAGCAGAAACGGCAGCCTTAGTGGCTGCCGTTTCGGAATTTCTCATACCCGGACGCTCTAGCGTCCCGAGTTACTTCATTGTTGCGAGGATCTCTTCGACCTTGCCGATGATCTCGCTCGTGGTGAAGGGCAGGCCTTCTACCTTATTGATGCCGATCGCATCGATAAGGAATTCCGAACGGATAATACGACGCAGCTGGCCGAGGTTGAGCTCGGGAATAACGATCTTCTCGTAGTTCTTCATGATCTCGGCAAGATCCGGCGGAAGCGGATTGATCCAACGCAGATGTGCAGATGCTACGCCTTTCGATGCAAGCTGCTCGGCTGCTGTGGTGATCGCACCGTAGGTGCCACCCCATCCGAGAAGCAGGATCTTCCCAGACTTTGCTCCGATAACTTCCGTCGGCTGAATATCTTTTGCAATTCCCTGTACCTTCTGGTTGCGTAAGCGCACCATGAAGTCGTGGTTCTGCGGCTCGTAGTTCACGTTACCGGTGATGTGCTGCTTTTCGAGACCGCCGATGCGATGCTCGAAGCCCTTCGTGCCGGGGATTGCCCACGGACGAGCATTATCTTCGTCACGCGCATACGGCTGGAATCCTTCGTCGGGCGCTTTGAGGATCGTCTTATGACCGATCTTGGGCAGTTTCGCTGCATCGGGGATGAGCCACGGCTCAGCACCGTTGGCGATATAACCGTCGGTCAGCAGGATGACGGGCGTCATATACTTAAGTGCCGTGTGCACAGCTTCGAAGGCTGCATAGAAACAATCGCCGGGGCTTTTTGCTGCGATGACAGGAACAGGACATTCGCCGTTACGACCGTAGAGCGCCTGCATGAGATCGGCCTGTTCGGTCTTTGTCGGAAGACCGGTCGACGGTCCGCCGCGCTGCACATCGACAATGATCAGCGGTAGCTCGGTCATCACTGCAAGTCCGATCGCTTCGGCCTTGAGAGCAAGTCCCGGACCGGATGTCGTCGTGAGTCCGATGCTACCGGTAAACGCTGCGCCGATGGCCGTACAGATACCGGCGATTTCGTCTTCGGCCTGGAAGGTCTTGACGCCGTAGCTCTTGTACTTCGAAAGCTCGTGCAGAATATCGGATGCAGGGGTAATAGGATACGATCCTAAGAAGATCGGGAGCTCAGCTTTTACCGAAGCTGCAACGAAGCCGAGTGCTGTCGCTTCGTTACCCATGATGTTACGATACTTGCCGGGCGAGAACTTCGCAGGCTTGACTTCGTAGCGTGCCGAGAACAACTCAGCGGTTTCGCCGAGGTAGTAGCCGGCTTTGAGTGCGCGAAGGTTCGCTTCGTAGACCAGTTCGTCTTTACCGAACTTTGCCTTCAGCCATTCGAGCGTTGGCTCCATCGGACGATTGTAGAGCCAGTAGACAAGGCCGAGCGCGACCATGTTCTTGGAGCGCACAGCATCGCGTGAGCTCATCTTGAGATCTCTGACTGCATCGAGCGTAAGCTTCGTCAGCGGAAACTTGTAGACGGTGTAGCCCGAGAGTGTATCGTCTTCGAGCGGATTGACTGCGTAATGCGCAAGCTTGAGGTTCTTCTCGTCGAACGAATCGGAGTTGACGATGATGACGCCGCCTTTTTTAACCTGCTGCAGATTTACTTTGAGTGCAGCGGGGTTCATCGCAACGAGTACGTCTGGATGATCGCCGGGCGTGTGGATCTCTTTCGAGGAGAAGTGGATCTGGAATCCGGAGACGCCATAGAGCGTGCCGATTGGGGCGCGGATCTCGGCAGGATAATCTGGCAGCGTCGAAAGGTCGTTGCCGACAAGGGCCGTCGTGTTGGTGAACTGCGTCCCGGTAAGCTGCATACCGTCGCCGGAGTCGCCTGCGAACCGGATGGTTACTTCTTCGAGAATTTCAATAGGACGCTTGGTTTGTCCGATGGATTCTGGTTGACCGTTCGTCGTTATCGTGCCCTGAGCTACGTCGCCTGCCATAAAAATGAATAATAAATGTTTGTATTACTATCTAGCCTCACGTTAACAAGAACAAAATCGGACAGGTTCTTAAATGAGTTAAGATGTAAGATTTAAGATGTGAGAGTAGGTGCAGAATTTAAATACAGAGGTGTATGATCAGGCGACTGGGAGTTAATGGGTAAGAAATAAGTACAATACGAGCCTTAAACGGATATTTCTAACAAAATTATTTATTATAACTGGGACCTTAGTCGTATCTAAATCAACAATTAGGCAACATATATTATATAATATATCCTATTTGGGAACATAATTATGCCATTAACATGTTTTATATAGAGTTCACTTGACAATTTAGCTGAATATAAGGGAAAACCTCAGTGGGAACAGTTCGGACGAGCTATGTATTTGTATAGCTGCAACTACTTCTGGCAGTCAACCGAAGCAAGTACAACAGTACCGTGAAAGCTGAAAAATACGTTATTACCACAGAAGGCAGCACAGAGCCTATCAAAATGGTGCGATGGGGATTTGGCGCTGCCGGCGAGGAAATTCAAAAACTCCTCACTGACGCTGCGGTCAAACTGGTCCGTGTTGAAGTATCCGGCCTCAATAAATTTGCCACCTTCGGCAGAGATAAGATCTGGCGCCTGCTCGATATTAAGCAGAAGATCAAAGGGTTGACGGCCGTCGACTAATTTCCCTTCCTTAACAAATTTCTGAAGATCACGATAGCATCAGCTATCCGTGAAGCAGAGTCACATACCGCAGGTTTTTCAAAACCTGCGCCTACCGTATCCATTCCTTATCATTTAACTCACCACTACAAGGCAGACACAACATCCACATACCTTCCACTTATCCGATAACGAGCTTAGGGTGCTGGATCAGTTCATTAAAGGGACTGCCATCTACATCGAAGAGCTTGAGCTCAAAGAGCATAAACCAATGCCGGATTTCTGGCAGACACGAACGCGTGCAATGCGCGTCGTGAACGAACTTCTTATTCAGCGCATCGAGCAGCAACAGTAAGGAGGATCTCAACATGAAAGAACTACCAGCAGAGGCGCACGCGTCTCTACAGGATCCTCTTGTCTTTGCGCGAGATGTGCTTGGGCTTGAGGCATGGCATCTCTTTGACGAAGTCTTCTCCCTGCTTGGTCGCGGCGAGCGACGCATTCTTGTGCGAAGCGCGAATGGTGTCGGCAAGACGACGGCGCTTGCCGTGCTGTGCCTGTGGAAGTTATCGCAATCGGAGGAATGCATTGTGCTTACGACGTCGTCAAGCCACGAGCAGCTGCGGCGTAATCTCTGGGGCGAGATCCGTCGGCTTGCAAGGCGGAGCGGGCATATCGATCCGAAGTCGATCAAGACGCAGTCAATCGTACTTGGCGAGAAGCGCTATGCGATCGGCATCTCGCCGAGCGACGCGGAGAACGCGCAGGGTTACCATGCAGCGAGTATGCTCATTGCTATCGACGAGGCGACGGGCATCGAGCGCGATATCATGCATGCGCTGCTTGGCACTGCGACTGGGACGCAGACGGAGATCGTGATGATCTACAATCCTGTCGCCATCGACTCGTTCGTCTACGAGGCAGAGCGTTCGGGTGCATGGAAGATCGTGACCATCTCTGCTTTAGATCATCCGAATGTGATCGCGGGTGTAAATCTTACTGCCGGAGCGGTTACACGCGACTCGTTCGAGGAGCGGCTGGCCGTCTGGAGCTTTCCTGTGAACGAAGAGGACGGTGGCTTTGCCTTTGGCGAAAACCACTGGATGCGCTCGCCGGAAACGCAGAAGCGGCTGCTTGGCGAGTGGGTCGAAGATACGGGCGACGGGCAGATACCGCTCGCCGTGATCCGCCGCTCGCTGACGGTTGCCGAGAAGTCCGGGACGAAGTGCATGGGCATCGATGTCGGCCGCTCGGATCGCGATGCGACCGTCTTCGCCCTCTTCGATGGCAACGTGCAACTTCCCTTTCATATCATGTACTCACGCGACCTAACGAGGATCGCCGACAAGGCTGCGGAGTTCTATGCCGAGGGCTTCGAAATTATTGCCATCGACGATACGGGAGTCGGTGCAGGCGTTACGGATGTCCTCAAGCGCCAGGGACTTGACGTGATTCCGGTGAACTTCGCTCAGGCTGCAAAGGGATTTCTGCGCACTGCCTACCGCGAGCTGATAAATGCCCGTACGGAGATGTATTTCCTGATCGACGATGAGCTGAAGCGGGGCGTGATCAGGTTAGTCGATGACGACAAACTCCATCAGGAGCTGGCATCGGTAAAGTTGAAGTTCACGGAGAACCGCGCAGCCTACTCGCTCGAGCCGAAAGAGAATATCCGTAGCCGGCTCGGCCGTTCGAGCGACCGCGCCGACGCGACGGTGCTGGCACGGTATGGGTTGCGGCTCGCGGCAATGAGTAAGAAGAATTTGCTTGTGGTTTAGGGGCTGTTACTTATCAAAGATCACAAGCCCAAATGCACCTGCTTTTGGAGCTGGAGGTGTTGCGGCAACCAAGAGCGTTCCTCGGGGAAGGTTTCTGACATTAGAAGAACTAAAATAGAGGTCTTTTGCAAAAGCTGGCATAAACGAAGATGTAGAGCGGTATACGATCTGCGTATTTGTTACTGCTAAAAGCTCCAGATCGTTGAGCATGTAAGAGTAACGAAGTTTAGCGTTACTGGTACCGCCTATGCGTCCGGTATCGTTTACGGAAACTGACACCTTCTTGATAGATTTTAGATCATCAGATAATTCGCCAGCAATAGTATCAAGACACAGTTTTTTGGGAAAGGCTAAAAGAGTATCTTGCGATACAATTGTACTATCTCTTAAGAAGAGATCAAATGTTAAACCCTTGATTTCAGAACCCGGATCCTGTATTGTAGATATTCCCAGGCCAAGTGGATTGGCAAACAGCGGGTCTTTAACCACATCATGTCCCGGATCTACACTGAACCATACCGATACATTTGTGGCATTTGCAATATCAGCATGAGTAAACTCTGGCATATGGATAATAACCGTTGCACTATCAGAACCAAGATAAGCTCCGCTAGTTTCAAAAACCTTAACGCGAACCTTAAATGTACCTGGCTTTAAAAATTTATGCGCAGAGCCACTCTCAATATCGCTTCCGTCACCGTAGTCCCATTCCATTCTAATAAAATTATTCGGAAGCGACGCCTTTAGATTGAATTGCAAATATTGCGCTATTGTGCCATCGGGATTCATTACCAGCGTAGTATCGATCAATTTAGGTGAAATCTCGACAAATTTGGCAGGTGGCCTGATATCGACACGAATTGAATCAAAAGCAAGCAGCGAATCGGTAAATCCGTCGAGGACCTTTACACGGACCTGATACACTTTACTTTGATAGAATGTAGGAGTGATGATCCATCCGGAATAACTAAATCCCTGCCCATCATCGAGATCCCAGTAATAGGAAAGATCGCTTACAGGAACATTCGTCAGTTTTGCTTTCAGAGTATACGATTTATACTGCTCACCTTCAAGATGCGGGGGATTGAGGAGCAGCTTCCTTTCGAGCGCGTTTGTTTGAGGCGTCGTCAGCTCATCGCTTTCGCACGAGGCGAGGAGGAGCGACATGAGGATGAACGTGACTATGATCGACGAGCGGTTCATCTGAAGATCACCACCAATCCGAATGGCGCTTGTTTGACTTCCGGTAGACTTCCGGTATCGAAATTCCCACGAAATCTATTTTTAACTGTCGCCTCAAAGAAAATATCATTGGCAAAGTCAGGGGTAAGTGGGGATTTCGATCGATAGACAACTTTATCAGATGCAACCGCCAATAGCTCAAGGTCGTGAAGCGTATAGGAAAATGCCAGTTCTCCATCGTTTCCTAAAACAGCATATCCGGCATCGTTCACCGAGACTCGTATTTTTTTGATCGTGCGCATGTCCTCAGAAAATTCTCCCTGAATGGTGTCGTGGATCTGTGACGATGCATTTTGGTAATCATACCGTGTCATAACTGTGGCCGTGCCGAATTCACTTATGACATTTGGATTTCCCTTCATAAGTAACCCCAACGATAAGGGACCTTGCAACAGGGTATCGCTCATCCGGAGGGGGTCCAGGGAATCGAGATCGAGCACGACACCTATTGCCTGGGCTGTGGATATACTACTAAACCCCAACGGAGGGAACCTGAGCGTGACCTGGACACTGTCGGTTCCTAAATATACTCCAGAAGAATCTCTGACGGTAACACGGACGATGTAGGTTCCAACGCGTTCATATAAGTATGGAGGGGAAGCGTAATTTCCCTGCACCGGATCGCCGCCATCACCGAAATTCCATTCGGTGCGCAATACACTTTTTGGTGCAGATGCGACAACGCTGAACTGAACCGCCTGGATCATTTTGCCGAGCGAATTCATCGCCAGTATGGTATCGATCGGTGCCTGCACGATCTCTGCGAAGGCAATGGGTGGTCTGATATCAACGCGTATCGAGTCGTAGCCAAGCAATTCTTCGGTAAAGAAGTCAAGTGCTTTTACTCGAACAGTATATATTTTTGGCTTGTAGTACGTGTGCCCAACCGATTGTACCATGAGGTTCGAGTCGGTGTGGAAGCCACGACCTTCATCAAAGTCCCAATACATCATTACGTCGCTGAATGGAACATTCGTCACCTTGGCCTTGAAGAAATATTGAACATACTGTTCTCCTTCCAGACTGGTCGGATTGAGCACCAGCTTTTTCTCAAGCGAGGAATTGTTGGATGCAAGCTCGTCGCTCTCGCAGGAGGCGAGGGCAATGACGAGAACGAGCAGACAGAGATGGGACAGTACTTTCATAATATGATCACCTATCGAATACGACGAGGCCGAAGATGCCGGGAAGGCCTTCGACCGGTGTGCGGGATGCGGGGACATTATCGAGAATACCGGAAGGAACAAGCAGCAGCCCGGTTGCCCGAAATTGTATATTCTGTGCGAAATCGCTGAGCTTTAGGCCTTCGACGCGATACACAACTTTTGTGGCAGTGATCGCAAGCAGTTTCAGATCGTTGAGGCGGTAGGAGTAATCAACGCCTCCATACGTCGGCTCTTTCTTATTCAGCTTGCCAGTATCACTGACAGAAACCTGTATCCATTTGATCGAGTGTATGTCCGGGCCGAACTCTCCGAAGGCACTGTTCTTTCGTGATAGATTGCTTGCGATCGAATCGTAGGTGATCGTAAACAGATTGTTATTGAAGAGCTTATTATTGACGTGATCTTCCTTGATCTGCAGCTTCATTGCGAAAGGATTGCGAAACAGCGGATGGGTAAATGCCGAATCGGAATTATCGATGGAAAGATAGACCGAGATCGCCCTACAGGCGGCAAGATCATCGAAGGTCAGTGGAAGGTACCGTAAGGTAACATGCGCGGTATCCGACCCGAGGAAGACTCCGGCAGTATCGAAGGCTTTTGCAACAACTCTAAAGTTACCATTGGCGACGAACTTATGCCAGATCGTATGCTGCAGCTGGTGCTGCGTTTGTCGAACCGGTGAGCCATCGCCGAAATTCCACTCGACGCGTACGAGATGATCGGGCGTAGATGTTTTCAGCGTGAATGGGATCGAATCGCGTAGCGAACCCGTCGAGAGCATGGTTAACGTCGTATCGACCATCTTTGGGCTGATCGTCACCGATCGTGCGGGCGGGCGGATATCGGCACGAATCGAATCGTAGCCTAACTCTTCCCCGGTAACGTAATCGACGGCTTGAACGCGGACAAAATGTACCTTTGGCTGGTAGAAGGTATACCGTTGTGTTTCCTCCCGGCCAAATTCACGGGATCCATGTCCATCGTCAAAGTCCCAGAAAAAGATAACATCGCTTGCTGCAAGGTTCGTCACACGCGCGTTGAATGTGTACTCGGTGTAGAGCTCGCCTTCGAGTGAGGTGGGGCTGAGGATGAGCTTCCTTTCGGTGGAGCCGTTCGTCACCTTATCACTCTCGCAACTCGTGAGCAACGAGAGGGTAATGATGGCAGCAACCACGAAGAAGATCTTTAGCATGAGGGTTAACGATGGAACACAACGAGGGCGTACGGTCCCAGTTTCGCCTCCAGAGGATTTGACGAGCCAGACGAAAGGTCGTCAAATGTTCCTGCAGGCTTGTTTGGCTCTTTGAATGCCGAGAATTGAATGGATTTTACAAAATCGTTAACGACACTTGTTTTGGAGCGGTAGACGATCTTTGTCGATGTCACGGCAAGCAGATCAAGGTCTTGCAACTCAAACTGGTAATGCCTGCCACACCCACCGTTACCTGCGCGATTGATCTGGCCGGTATCATTGACGGTCACGACAGCCGAGCGGAGCGACTGGACATCTGCTGTTAACTCACCGGTGATCATATCCCTGATCGAATGATAGCGGTAGCTGTCCCCAACATCGTCAGTGCTGTCAATGCTGACAGTAAATTTATTCTCGGCAATAGAAAAATTAGACACGGCATCTTTTTTAAAATCCATTTTGATGGCAAATGGATTTTGGTACAGTGGGGCAAGCATAACAGGGTGCGTACTATCGATCACAAGAAAGACGGAAATACCACGTGCAAAGGTGATGCTCGTGAAATTTACTAGTGGCATTCTGATAGTAACCGTCGCGCTATCCTTTCCAAGGTGAACTCCCGAAGCATCTTTGCCGCTGACACGAACGGTGAAGGTACCTGTACGAGTATACTTATGGATTGCCGACAGTCCGTTTGCGTCTGTAATAATAGTACCGTCTCCGAAATCCCAGGTTACCCTGCTCAGGTAATCCGGCGTTGATGCATTTACAGTAAATTGCAAGACTTCCGCCATTGATCCATCGGAGTTCATAAGCAGCGTAGTATCGATCGAATGCCGGGTTAGTTCGAACTTCATTGCAGGTGGACGGATATCAGCGCGCATCGAATCGATACCGAGGATCTCGTCGGTGAAATAATGCTGAGCCTTCACGCGTATCGTATAGATTCCAGGCAGATAATATATAAAGCTATTGATCTTGTTGCCCTCATTAAAGCCGTTGCCGTTATCAAAGTCCCAGAAGAAACGGATATCGTCTGACGGGACATTTGTCACCATCGCTCTGAAGGTGTAGGCTTTATAGAGCTCGCCATCGAGATAGGTGGGGTCAAGGAGCAGTTTGCGGGCACCGGACTGCGTGGCGACGTCGCTTTCGCACGAGGATAGGGCAAGCGAAATGCCGAGAACGAGTAGCGAAAGGATCTTCGGTGTCATAGCGGGGCAGTGATGGTTAAATAACGCCGCAGGTCAAATATAGTTACACATTGAAAGGGCTCAAGTTTCTGCCCCAAAGCCATATCTTTGCAGGATGGAAAACAATGCTATCCAGAGCCAGGAAGAGTATGAACGGCAACTGCGGGCCCGACGACCGAAGCTCGTTGCGATGATCATTCTGGTGATTGCCTTAGGGGTCGGATTCTACCTTTCACAAACCGAAGGTGGGCTGAGCTTTTTCGAAAGTAGCAGCGAAGAGGAAGAAACATCTGCTTCGGCAGGCGTGTATGAGGACTTAGCTATGAGCGGGATGATGGTCTCGATGTTCCCCGTCGATGGCAAACTCTGGGTAACGACGTACGCACTCAATGACGGCAACTCGTCGGACTACGTGTACAAGCTTTTCACTTTTGATCCTGCAAACCAGCGCGTACTGAAAGCGCATCAGCTTGCGATCGTACCCTCCGATGGCAGCGGTGATATGTTCACGCAGCTTCGGTGGCATGTGCGCTCGGGCGATACGATCTGGACGGTGCATGAGAAAGCCGGCGTCTTCGGCTTCCATGCGAAGACCGGCGAGGTAGTCATCGAAGAGAAAGATCTTGCGGCCAGGTATGGCAGACTTTCGCGTGGCATCGGGATGCGCTCGTGGGAAATGTACGAGTACCAGATCAAGTTTGCACTCAAGAACGGCGAGCTGCTGCACTTCTTCCCTGCCCTTGGTAAGTTGCTCACACCGGAAGAGATCGAAGAAGAACAGGATTGGAAAAATAGCAAGAAGCGACCGTGGGTGCGCGGGTTTGGCCTCTCGACGGCAACTGGCTCTTCGCCTGCAGAGGATCATTCGAATCTGCGGCGCAAACTTTACACGCTCGAGTATCAGCCATACCCGCTTCGGAAGCGGGACGTCGACAAATCGGGCGACATCGCTTCGGCGCTCTACTACATTAAGAATAATATCAACCGTGATGTGAAGGGTCTGAAAAAGCTCAGCGACGACATTTACCTTGATGGCAAGATCGTCTATAGCGACGATGACTATGCACTGATCCTGCATCGCGAGGAGATCAGTCCGGAGTCAGCGATGATCCTGACGCTTGTCGATGCAGCGACGGGCAAGCGATCTGATTATCGCGGCGCACCGGGTACGCCGTTTTTTGAGGGTGGCCTGAAGGTGAGCGACCACGAGATGAGCGGCTATCGCGATGGCGAGACGTTCGTCTTCATTGTTGACGGCTTCGGCGATGAGCATGATGTTGCCTTCGGATTCAGCAAGGAGATGAGAGAGGTGTGGCGATTCCAGCATCGGGGGGACATTAACTCATAGGCTCTGCGGATTGCTCCGCGACTCTGCGTCTCTGCGGTTAGCTCCAGGGGATCAACCGCAGA
>JANWLI010000185.1 GCA_025450975.1 Candidatus Kapaibacterium sp.
CCCTCCGGGCGGATCGGTGACGATCGACTACTGCTTCCATCCGACCTCGTATGGCGTTCATACGGCAACGGCGTTCTTTACGACGGGCAATCCGATCCAATTCCTGCACAGCATTAAGGATACGTCGAGCTTGCGTGGTACCGTGCTCAAGCCAGGTGCTCGCTGGAGCCTTACGACAGCCGACTTTGGATTGGTTAACTGTCTCGATAAGCCGACCATCGTCGATACCCTGTATAACAATGAGGAAAAACAGCAGGTCATCGATAAGGTCGAGATCATCGGCGCAGATCCGGGAAGCTTCCGTATCGTCAGTGTAACTCCTGTTCTTGCGCCACCATACGCTACGACGCTTCAGACACGCGCATCTGGTTTTGCCGGCTATGCATTTACGATCGAGTATGATCCGAATGTGAAGCCTGCCGGACAATCTCGAGCAGATCTTGTTGCCTATCTCAATGGAGAGCCCAACATTGCTCGTCAGCCGACGACCGTTCTCTTAGGTGAACGAATCGCTCCGGTACTGGCATTACTGCCGAACCCGGCAACGGTCGATCTGGGCACCGTAGCTGGCGGAGGTACACTTACGGGACAGTTCACGATCCAAAATACCGGCTCCGCCGTCCTGCAGGTACCTTCAGTAACATCGACAAGTGTCGATGCTCCACTCTTCAGTCTTACACCGCCGCCTCCATACACGATTCCGGTTGGTGGTTCGCAGATCGTAACGATCACGTTCAACGCGCCGCAAACTGCCGGCTCGTTTACGGCGACGTATGATGTGCTTCCGGCGGCATGCGCCGTGCAGTTGCCGATAACCGTTCTTGCACAGACGACATC
Organism: Candidatus Kapaibacterium sp.; assembly: GCA_025450975.1. GTDB lineage: Bacteria > Bacteroidota > Ignavibacteria > Palsa-1295 > Palsa-1295 > JANWLI01. The sequence continues at coordinate 838 of JANWLI010000185.1, forward strand.
GACGCAATTCCAGATCCAGGGAGCAGATTATCCGCTTACCTTCGTCTGCAAGTCGCGCGACACGACGCTGGCGAACTTCAGAAATCTGTCGTCGAATGAAGTGGTAACACTTGAATCGGTGACGGTAGAAGCGCGCGGGACGCGAGTCGATATCAATGACTTCATTCTGATCACTCCGTGGGCGCCGAAAGCCGTTGCTCCGGGAGCCAGAGAAGATGTTGCGATCCGCTTTATCCCACAAGCACCGGGGCCGCGTCAGGCAGTATTAGTATTTGTCTATCGCCGTCAGGATAACTCGTTAGATACGCTCACTGCCCCGCTTAACGGCGTCAGCGATGCGATCCAGCGTGTCGCAGGTGTAGGGAATACGACGACGGGTGGCAGCTACGTTGTTACGACGAATAATGCCTTCTCGATTCCGCTCGTCCTCAACAACTCGCTTATCTCGCAGACATCGGAGGCGTATGCAGCTGAGTTCATTGTTTCCTGGCAGGGTGATCTGTTCGACGCGGTGGTATTCACACCCCCTCCGGGACTTAATCCGACCGAGCTTTCTGTGACGGTCGACCCGGTGACAGGAATCGAGAGCAGAAAGTATCGCATCGAGAATCAGGGTGTCGGCATTGGCACAGCGACTGAACTCGGCACGTTGGAAGGAGTCGTCGTTGTTGCGAAGGAGACTGCATCGCCGGTTACCTTGACCGATGTCACCTTCCTGGATAAGAATCTGCAGCCATCGCTATGCTATATCCAGACGCAGGTGATTCCGGGTGCCATTCGTGCCGAAGATCTGTGTGGCGACGAGTCGCTCCGCAGATTCCTTAGCGGTGGGACGGTATTTTCGATCGATCACGTCAAATCGACCGGCAGCCGTGCGACCGTGGACTTTACCACGCGCGTAACGGGTAACCTGAGCTTCGAGGTCCGCAATGCCCTCGGAGCGGTCGTGAAGGCCGTACCGGCGAACCCGTATGGTGTTGGCAAGCATACGGTTCAGATTCCGGTGGGCGACCTGCCGAGCGGCATGTACGTCGTCCGGCTGACCGATGGCTATAGCGGGGCCAGTGACCGCTTTCTTTTGAGCCGATAATAGGCACGTCTTTTGGCAGCGAGTCGTTTTCAAGTATTCACCGATTTTCTCTTGAAGAAATATGAATGCTTGGAAACGACTTGCTGCTTATGGGCAAAGCCTCTGGTACGATAATATCAGCCGTGGGCTGATCGAACGCGGCGGTTTGCAGGAAATGATCGCCTCCTATGACCTCAAAGGCGTCACCTCCAATCCTGCGATCTTCGAAAAGGCTATTTCCAAGGGTTCGGAATACGATGACGATATCCGCTCGCTCATCGAGCAGGGAAAGTCCACGCATGAGATCTACGAAAAGCTGACGACCGACGATATTCGCGTTGCATGCGACATCCTGCATGATGTCTATGTGACCAGCGGCGGCGTCGATGGCTATGTCAGCATTGAGGTCGATCCAACCTTAGCGCATACGACGGATGAGACGCTTGCAGAAGCACGCAAGCTGTGGAATATCGTCGATCGTGCGAACGTGATGATCAAGATTCCGGGCACGCCAAATGGCTTGCCGGCAGTTCGTGCTGCGATCGCCGAGGGTATCAACGTCAACATTACACTGCTTTTTGGCATCGGTAACTATACCGATGTTGCGCATGCATACATCAACGGACTGCGTGACCGTGTGGGGCAGGGCAAGGACATTTCGAACGTACATAGCGTCGCAAGTTTCTTTCTTTCACGCGTCGACTCATCGGTCGATAAACTTCTGGAAGCGCATGGCGATAAGGGCAGCGCTCTGATGGGCAAAGCTGCTGTTGCCAATGCGAAGCTCGCCTATGAACGATATCTTGAGATCTTCACCGGCAATGATTTTGCCGATCTGCACAAGGCTGGCGGAAACGTCCAGCGCTGCCTCTGGGCCTCGGTAAGTACAAAGAATCCGAGCTACAAGGATGTTATGTACATCGAGCCGCTCGTCGGGCCGGAAACGGTGAGTACCGTTCCGGACGAGACGATCGCCGCATTTGCCGATCATGGCACGGCAGCACGTACACTCGATGGCGATATCAAGGATGCTCACACGACCATCGATGCGCTTAAAGCGCTTGGCATCGACACGGAAGCAGTGGCAGCCGACCTGCAGATCGATGGCGTGAAGAAATTCGAAGACGCATTCAAGAATCTTCTGCACGTTCTCGCGCAGAAGCAAAAACAAGTTGAACTCATTGCATAACGCCTTCTATATTCCCTATGTCCGAACTTCAACTCGGTATTGCAGGATTTGCATACCGGGATCTCTACGATCAAACCAAGCTTGCAGAACTCCATTCGATATTTCATGGCACGGTGGCAGATGCCGATCCGGCACTCGCAGATAAATGGAAAACCTATGCCGATAACGCCGGCAGTCATTCGCCGGTCGAAGTAAGTAACCTGCTTGTGGCGATGTCGCCGCATGTTGGTACGTTTGTGGCAAAACTCTTCGGCGTGGCGTCCTCTCGCCAGGTGCAGCAGGAACTTGCTGCACGGGAAAAGGTGATCTTCCAGTTTAAGCGAGATTTTCTCGAGCGCCGGTCGCTGAAGAAGCACAAGACGATCGAGTCGTGTCTTGCCGTAGCCTCCCGCGAAGAACTGCATGCCTTGGCCACACAGGTCGAAACGCACTTTGTCACCTTCTTCCTCGAAGCCGATCGCGAACTTGCCACTGCTCGCGTGACGATGCACCTCGTCGATCTGGATAAAGCCGGTACGCTCGGTGAGATCGCTGCATTAGGCGAGAATGTGATCGCGAAGTGGGAAGCGCTCTCCGCTGCGCGTGCCTACGATGCAGAGTTTCACCGGGATGTTGAGGGATGGGCGAGCTATCATCTTCCGAAGGAAATGCACTACAATGAACTTGTAGAGATCATCCGTCCGGAAGAGCTGCTTAAAGAAAAGTTTATCGGTCCGGAGGAAACGTATCGTCGTCGCGATGGCTTCGGGCTTACCGATCCGCGCATGACGAAGCGTGAAGTTCGTGGCGAGACGGAGTATTGCATCTTCTGTCACGAGCGATCGAAAGATTCGTGCTCGAAGGGATTTGTAGAAAAAGACGGCAGCTTTAAGAAGAACCCGCTCGGCATCGAGCTCGCGGGCTGTCCGCTTGACGAGAAGATCTCGGAGATGCACCTGCTGCTTTCCCGTGGCGATGCCATCGGCGCGCTGGCGCTGGTGATGATCGATAATCCGATGTGTCCCGGCACGGGCCACCGTATTTGCAACGATTGCATGAAGGGCTGCATCTACCAGAAGCAGACGCCCGTAAATATTCCGCAGGCAGAAACGGGAGCGCTGACCGATGTGCTCGGCATGCCGTGGGGCGTGGAGATCTATGGATTTCTGACGCGGTGGAATCCGCTCAATGTGAAGCGTCCGTATGCATTGCCGTATACGGGGAAGAATGTTCTGGTTGTCGGACTAGGTCCGGCAGGGTATACCCTTTCGCATTATCTGCTTAACGAAGGCTTTGGTGTTGCGGGTATCGATGGACTAAAGATCGAGCCGCTCGATAAAGAGCTGACCGGGTATGTCGATCCGGAAGGCAAGTGGATCGAGCCGAAGCCGATCGAGAGCTGGACGAAGCTCTATTCGAAGCTTGACGAGCGTTCGATGGACGGCTTTGGCGGCGTTGCCGAGTATGGCATCACCGTTCGCTGGGATAAGAATTTTCTGACGCTGATCTACCTCACACTTTCGCGTCGCGCGACATTCTCGATCTATGGCGGCGTTCGCTTCGGCGGGACTGTGACGATCGAAGATGCATTCGATCGCTACAAGTTCGATCATATTGCCATCGCCTCCGGCGCAGGCAAGCCGACGATCGTGCCGATGAAGAACAATCTCATTCGCGGTATCCGCAAGGCAAGCGATTTCCTCATGGCCTTGCAGCTCACCGGTGCTGCGAAGAAGAACACGCTGGCAAATTTGCAGGTGCAGTTGCCGGCCGTAGTCATCGGTGGGGGATTGACAGCCATCGATACGGCGACGGAGCTTGCAGCCTACTATCCGATCCAGGTTGAGAAGATCTATGATCGCTATCAGGCAGTTGTCGACTCGATCGGGGAAGAGAAATTCATGAGCAGGCTCGATATTGAGGATCGCGGAATCCTGGCTACCTTCCTGCAACATGGCAAGGAAGTAAAAGCAGAGCGCGATCGTGCGAAGATGGAAGGGAAGAATCCCAACTTTATTCCGCTGGTGCGCAAGTGGGGAGGCGTGACGATCGCTTATCGCCGTTCGCTTAACGACTCGCCGGCATATCGCCTCAACCATGAAGAAGTTGAGAAATCGCTCGAAGAAGGCATTTACTATGTCGAGATGATGTCGCCTGTCGAAGCGCTTGCCGATGGGTATGGCGCGGTACGGGGGATGATCTTCGAACGTCAGCGCGACGTCGATGGCAAGATCCGCGGCTCGGGTGAGTTCGTCGAGCTTCCGGCAAAAAGTGTTTGCGTTGCCGCAGGTACGAGTCCCAATACGATCTACGAAAAGGAGCAGCCGGGCACGTTCAAGAAAGACAAACGCGACTACTTCTTCCAGGCGCATGAGCTTAACGGTTCGTTAAAGGAATCAGACAAGGGATTTTTCACGAGCTATACGAAGCAGGGTAAGTACATCACGTACTATGGCGACAACCATCCGAAGTATGCGGGTAACGTCGTGAAGGCGATGGCAAGCGCGAAGGATGGGTTTCCGTATGTTGTGAGTTCGGTCTTTGGCGCGAGCGGCGAGCGTAAGGCCTTAGCAGATGCCGACTGGTTTGCATTCCGCAAGCAGCTTGATGACGATCTGCGCGCGACGGTGGTACGTGTCGATCGTCTGACGCGGACGATCGTCGAAGTGATCATCAAAGCTCCGGCAGCCTCGCGACACTTCAATCCGGGGCAGTTCTACCGGCTCCAGAATTTTGAAAAACTGGCACCGACGATCGACAACACTATCCTTACGATGGAAGGCCTTGCGCTTACGGGCGCGTGGGTTGACAAGGAGCAGGGGCGACTGTCGCTGATCGTGCTGGAGATGGGTTCGAGTTCACGGCTCTGTGCAGCCCTGCAGCCGGGTGAGCCGGTCATCGTGATGGGACCGACGGGGACACCGACGGAAATTCCCGTGAACGAGACGATCCTGCTTGCCGGCGGCGGCTTGGGGAATGCAGTGCTCTTCAGTATTGCAAAGGCCCTGAAAGAGAATAACAACAAGGTTCTGTATTTTGCCGGGTATAAGTTTGGCGAAGATCTGTTCAAACGCGAAGAGATCGAAGCATCGACCGATCAGGTGATCTGGTCGACGGATGCCGGCTCGTTCATCAAGCATCAGCGCGACGACGATGCGCATTTCCGCGGCAACATCATCCAGGCGATGCTCGCGTATAACAACGAAGAGATCGGCGTGCAGAGGAAATTTCCGTTCTCTGGAGTCGACCGCATCATTGCCATTGGCTCCGACAGAATGATGGCTGCAGTGAAAGTGGCACGTCGTGAAGGCGGGCTTCTGCACGATGCACTGAAGAAAGATCATGTCGGCATTGGCTCGATCAACTCTTCGATGCAGTGTATGATGAAGGAAGTGTGCGCGCAGTGTTTGCAGAAGCATGTCGATCCGGTGACGCAGGAAGAGAAGGGATTTGTCTTTAGCTGCTTCAATCAGGACCAGCATCTCGACGAAGTCGACTTCCAGAATCTCAACGAGCGTCTGAAGATGAACTCGCTCTCCGAAAAACTCACGCAGGCGTATTTTGAAAGCCTGATCGCCAAGCAACCGATACCAATGATATGACGATACTGCGACCCGTAAAACTCGAGCGTAATAAGGAACGTCAGACGTTGGAGCTTGACTGGAGCGATGGGCATCATGGCTCGCTTCCGCTGAAATTCCTTCGCGATGCCTGCCCGTGCGCCGGGTGCAAGGGCGAAATACTTTTCGGCAAGGTGTATAAGCCGGCGCCGCTTGCTGTTTTCCAGGAGGGGATGTATGAGATCAAAAGCCTGCAACCCGTTGGCCAGTATGCAATTCAGGCCGCGTGGAAGGACGGGCACGACACGGGGATCTATTCGTTCGAGTACCTGCTGATGCTTGAAGCTGAGGTCAGCAAATCTGCAGCTTCATGACGGTTTATTCATTTTGAGGTTGAAACCGCTCCTCGGAAGCGGTCGTTTACAACTGTTCATTGTTCCAAAAAGCAACCCAAATCAACTGAAGTATGAAGTATTTATTATCTGCACTCGTTTTAACGTTCTTTTCAATATCAATGGCAACAGCACAAAACGCTACGAAAAGCGAAGACAAAGCGTATTATTCGGGTGTGCAACTCGATAAATACTGCTCTAATCCAAAGAAGTTACTCGTCATCGAGACGAAGTTCGGTAAGATGAAATTGCAGCTTTTTGACAAAGCTGCGCCGAATCATGTTAAGCAGATCACGAAGCTTGCCGCAGAAGGAAAGTATGATGGCACGACGTTCCATCGCATAATCGATGGTTTTATGATCCAGGGTGGTGATCCGAATTCCAAAGATGACAATCTCGCTAATGATGGCACCGGCGGTATGGGAGAGAGGCTTATTGCAGAGTTTAATAATGCTTCGCATCAGCGTGGCGTCGCTTCGATGGCTCGTACGAACGATCCCAACTCAGCTACCAGCCAATTTTTTATCTGCCACGGTAGCCCGACGCAACTTGATAAGCAGTACACCATTTGGGGACAGCTTATCGAAGGTTGGGATGTCATGGACAAGATCTGTGCACTTCCGAAGGTCACCGGCGATAATCCGGGCAAAGATGCAACGATGACGAAAGTCACCATTCAGGACTAATCAGTACCCAGTTGATTATATAAAGCCGCGGTTTCCGCGGCTTTTTTATTTTATGGGATTTGTCGGCTTGATGTCCAGCTCGCTTACCGTTGCGCGGTTGGGGAGTTTGATGCAGGTGAGAACTGCGTCGGCTACGTCCTGTGCCTGAAGTGCTGTGCCCGAACGGACGATGGCCGGTGTGCCGATCGCATCGAAGAATGGCGTATCGACGGTGCCGGGGAAGAGCGTAACGACGCGGATATTATCGGAGCGGACTTCGAGAAAGAGCGAGTTCATTAGTCCGCGGACAGCAAACTTCGAAGCACAGTAGGCCGCGCCGCCCTGGAATCCTGATTTTCCGGAGAGTGACGAGATGGTGATGATCGTGCCCGATCGCTTTTCGCGCATGCGGGGAAGCACTGCTTTTGTCATCAGCAGGACTCCGCGTACATTGATATCGATCACATTCGTGAAGGTCGAAGTCTCCATCGTAGCTGCCGAACCGAATCTGCCGATACCGGCATTGTTGACGAGAATATCAACTGCACCAAAACGCTCCTCGTAGCCGGCGACAAATTCTTTGACTGCCTCGGCACTGGTGACATCGCAGGCACGTGAGTAATATTTATGCGTCGGATGATCTTTCCCAAGTGC
>JANWLI010000186.1 GCA_025450975.1 Candidatus Kapaibacterium sp.
AGCGCGAAGGTTATGGTGCAAATAGCTGATCCGCCACTTCTTATCAGGGAAGCGACCCAGCACAAGTTGCATCGCGCGGCTGCCAATGCCTTTTCGCCAATGTTCGGGAAAGACGTAGAACTCAGCGACCGAATGCAGATCATCTTTGAGAATGCGACCGAGCGCAAAGCCGCAGACTCCATTTTCATACAGGATAAAGAACGGGAAACGAGTGGCTTCTTCCCAGTACTTGTCGAAGTACGGATACTTCCAGTTACCCTGCTCGTCTTTAAACTTCTCCGAGCCTTCGAACGCTTCTGCGCTAAGATATTCCTGCAACAACTTCCACAGCAGCGGCTTCTCGTCGATACTTACCGGTTGCAGCGCCACAGAGATCATAGCCCGTTCGCAGCTTTCGAGTAGAACTTCTGGACGTACTCGGCAAGCATCCGTTCGCTCGTGAATTGCGGGATCACACTTGCCATCGATTCCTTGACGACCTGCACCCAGGCACGGGGAATATCGGCAAGATCGCGATCGTAGTACATCGGCACGATCTCCGTCTCTAACAATCGGTAGAGCGCCTCAGCATCATGAGCATCCTGCTCTTCTGGAGTAGCATTCTCAAGCGAACTTACCGCCCACCCGTTCTTGCCGTTATACCCTTCGCACCACCAGCCGTCGAGTATGGAGCAATTCGGTACACCATTGATCGCAGCCTTCATGCCGCTTGTGCCCGATGCTTCAAGCGGGACGCGTGGCATGTTCAGCCACAGGTCTGCACCCGATACGAGAAATTTTGCCGAGTGCATATCATAGTTCTCCATGAAGAAGATCTTCCCGCGGAAGCGTGGATCTGCTGCATGCTCCCAGATGTCGCGAATGAGGCTCTGGCCATCCGCATCGGCAGGATGCGCCTTGCCGCTAAAGACGATCTGTACGGGACGCTCGGCATTATTGACAAGCTGGCTCAGCCGATTCGGATCGCGAAAGAGTAGCGTCGCGCGCTTATACGTTGCAAATCTTCGCGCAAAGCCGATGGTGAACGCATTTGGATCGAAGAGCGCACCACGCACGACGAGGTCGGCGTCCGATTCCGTAAGATGATGCTTGCGTAATTCCTGCAGGATAAAGCGCTGCAGATTTTTATTCAGCTCAAGCCGCAGGCTCCAGATCACTTCGTCCGGAATGCTGTAGAGATATTTCCAGAATGTCGTATCGCTAAACTTTCGCTTCCAGTCCAAGCCGAGCAACGAAGTGAAGAGCACGCGCCATTCCTGTGACAACCAGGTCGGAATATGCACGCCGTTCGTCACATGGCCGATCTCGCCGTACGAGGGCCACATCAAGCGGGAAACCTCCTCGTGCTTATCGCTGACGGCATTGCGATGATTCGTCATGTTCAGCGCAAGGGCCGTCATGTTAAATGCATCGCCCCACGTTTCCTTGTGCAGGCCGAGCGCGAGGAATTCTTCGCGTGAGATGCCAAGCTTTGCGATCGTCTCGGAGAAGTACTCTGCGATCGTATCAAGATCGAATGCATCGTGACCCGCAGGGACGGGCGTATGCGTCGTGAACAAACTCGTAGCGCGCACACGCTCGAGCGCTTCGTGATAGGAGTGGCCTTGCTCAACTTCGTTGCGTAAACGCTCGATGAAAAGAAATGCCGCATGTCCCTCGTTCGCATGCCAGACATCAGGTGCGATACCCAGCGCCTTCAACGCTCGTATGCCGCCAATGCCGAGCGCCATCTCCTGACGCAGGCGGTAGGACTTATCGCCGCCGTAGAGTCTGCGGGTCAGTTCGCGATCTTCCGGATGGTTGACTTCAAGGTCAGAATCCATGAGGTAGATCGTCACACGACCAACTTTTATCTTCCAGACCTGTAGGGCAATGGACTGTCCGCTATTATCAGGCAGCACCCTAACGATGCACGGCTCGCCATCGGGCGTGCGAGCTAGCTCGAGCGGTGTTTCTATCAGTTTGAGTTGATGATACTCCGCATGCTGCTTGCCCTTGCGATCGACGCGCTGCTCGAAATAGCCGTACGGATAGAGAAAGCCGACGGCGACGAGGTTGAGGCCAATATCCGATGCGGTTTTCACATGATCGCCGGCAAGAATGCCGAGGCCGCCGCTATAGATCGGCAGGCTTGAGTGTAGGCCGTACTCAGCGGAGAAATAGGCGATCGTCTTATGGTTGATCTGCGGATACTGCGTGGCAACAAGCGTATCGTTGCGCGTCAGGTCGGATTCGTACTGCGAAACGAGCAGGTGATATGCGTTCAAGAATTGCGGATCGTTCGCCAATGCGTTAAGCCGTGGCTGGCCGATACTATTAAGCAGCCGCACAGGATTATGCTCGGACTCCCGCCACAGGCGCGGCGAGATCATCCGAAAAACGGCCCGCGCTTCGGCACTCGATGCCCACCACAGATCGTAGGCAATATCTTTCAGCCGGGCTATGTTTTCTGGCAAGTACATTGCGCACTCTAACAAGGATGCATGTGGCTAAGTCGCATTTCTCTACAATATTTTTTAGTAATGAAATTACCGCATTGGCTTGGAGAAACGGTCGAGATCGGCGATGTCAATCTCTACTACGAAGTACACGGCGTAGGGAAGCCGCTCGTCTGTCTGCATAACTTCACATCGAACTCCCGCTCGCGCTTCGCGGCACTCCTGCCGCAGCTTGCCATGCACTACACATGCTATCTCGTCGATCTTCGCGGACATGGCAGAAGCGATAATCCCGGCAATATCTGGACGCACGAGCAATTCTCCCGCGACATCATCGGCTTCATGCAGGCAGTCGATCTGCGCGATGCCTACGTCATCGCCGCCAGCTCCGGCGCGATGACGATGCTCCGTGTCGCACGCTATGCTCCCGAGCTTGTCCATGCGATGGTGCTCGATTCCGGTACGTACCGTGTGCCGCAGGAAGCCCGCCGTCACTACAAAGACCCCGATACGCTTTCCGAAAGTCTCAGGCATTACTACAGTCACGCGAATGAGATCTATGGCCCGGAGTATGGGCGGACGCTTGCAGAAGTCTTCTACAGCTTCCGTCTTCCGGAATGCGATGTGAATGTTCCGCGCGAGGCGTTACAGGAGATCAAGGCGCCAACGCTGCTCGTTGCCGGTGACCGCGATATTTTCTTTCCCGCCGATATTCATATGGAGATGAAGCAGGCGATCCCAAACGCGCAACTCGGCATCTATCCGCATACGCAGCATATTGTGATGCAGTACCATCCGGAAGAGGTCGCCAAACAGGCGCTCGACTTTTTTAGTAAGGTCTAGAAACAGGAAAGGCGGGCGCTTTAAGCACCCGCCTTCCGCAGAGAAGGTAGAGAGAAACAACCGTTAGTACTTGCCGCCGAGGTTGAACTGGTAGGCGAAGCCGAACGTGAGCGATGGGATAACACCATTCGAGAAACTGCGCTCGTTGCCGTCTACGGGAGTGATCTCCGTTTCGATATTGCCGTTCGGGTGCAGCCGGCGCATATAGTATGGGGTCTTATCCCACATCTGCGTTAGCGGATAGGCTGCCTTGAGCATGAACTGGAATTTGCCGGTCTCGTCTTCAATGATATTGAATAGAGCGCCCAGGCATATTTCAATCTTCATGCCAAGTGAATCAGTCGAAAAATGCTCTTTGCCTGCCGTTGCAGTACCGCCGACTCCATCAGCCAGTTTCATTTCCGCACTCATCGGAAAACCGAAATTAAAGCCGATCGTAAAGTCGTTGAACTTCGCACCCGTATAGATATCGAAAGTGGCGACATCGATCTGTGTTGTCACATCGTTTTCCGCTGCCAATTCTTTGAAAAAGAAGATGCGGCGGGCATCGTAGACGAGGCCAAAGTTAATACCAAACTTTGGGCTGGTAGCAAAGGTAGTTATCAGACCACCAGAGTACGCAAATTTTAACTGTGTTTTCCACGTATGTGGCACTTCCCCGGAGAATACGCTTGCTCCAGCAGTAAAGTAGGGTCCCAGAGAAAAGCGGCGGAAGTTTGAATCCACCGGTGTTTGGGCGCTGACGCTTGAGGTCAGGACGAAGAGTGCGACAACAGAGAATGCTGTACGAAAGAATAAACGCGACATAACAACTGACGTGTGGCTAGTGAAATCTAGTACAAATATAGCACAATACGAAGGCAGATCGCAAATCTATTTCCCGTTGACAGATACAATGCCCCGGCGTTTCAACCGTGCGCTCCCCTCGAGCCAGAGATTGTGCACATGCTGGTCGCGCGTCTCAAACCCGACGCGGACAAATTCGCCGCTCTGCGTTAGTAAACGAATCGGGAGTTCGGTGATTTTCCCAAGGGCAAATGTGACCATCGCTGAACTCATACACCCCGTCCCGCAGGCAAGCGTCTCGCCCTCGACGCCGCGCTCGAACGTGCGGATGCGCAGATATTTCCCTTGCTCGTCTTCGCGCACTTCGATGAAGTTTGCATTCGCGCCCAGCGGCTGCAGGTCGGCATGATTGCGAACGGCAGAGCCGTATCGCATAATGTCGAAGTCATCGATAGTGGTAGCCTTCAGCTGCTCGATCTCCGGGAAGAAGACGACAGCATGCTGCGACCCCATATCGACGTAATGAGTGGTCACTAACTCTCCGCCGATGGCAAGCTTGAACTTCAGCTTAATATGCTTCGGATCGGAGTAGTAGACGCGGATGATATCGTCGGTATTCGACTCGGCCCGCACCACTTCGCCGAGCACTTCAAAATTTGTGTTGCGATCGGTAATGATCCCTGCATCGAACGCTGCCTGCACTGCACAGCGCGCGCCGTTGCCGCAAAGGGCACCGAAGCTGCCATCGGGATTATAGAAATTCATCATGAACGGCGCCTTTGCGCTGCGGGCGAGGACGATCATGCCATCCGAGCCAATAATGCCGCTGCGGCTCGAAACTGTCTGCGCAAGGGCCTTTAGCTTGATCGATTCGACGATAAGCGGATTATTGAACGCGTCGATAACGACAAACTCGTTGCCGGCGCCGGAGTACAGAGATATCGGGATTTCACGCATGAACCGACAAGAACGCTCGGAGGGGAGTGACTCATTCCATGCTACCGCCAACTGGTGCGCCTGACCGAACTGCCGTCACTCTCAAATGCAAGGGCGCCTTCAAGATCCGTCCGCGCAACAACGGCCTTCTGCGATTGCCAGGCTTGCACGACATCCGGGTGGGGATGCCCATGCCGGTTTCTGCGACCGCTCGATACAACGGCAAACTCCGGGCGTGTAGCTTCGATAAATGACGAAGCAGAACTCGACCGGCTCCCATGATGAGCCACTTTCACAATATCGCTCTGCAAGAAGCTACCATACTGCTTCACAAGCAGTTCTTCCGTTTCTGCCGAGATATCTGCCGGAAGGAGAATAGAGGTTTCCCGATAGACGATCTTCATCACAAGCGATCGCTCATTTACTGGTGAATGAGAATTTTGCTCCGGACTGAGTACGTACGCAGTCACCTCATCGTCGAGCCTGAGCACATCGCCACAGTTGAGGTAGCGAACAGGAAGCTGCTCTGCTGCAACAACGCTGTCAAGTGCTCGCGCAGCCGGCGTGCTTGCCTTTCCTCCGCATGAGTACAGCGTATCGACCGAACGCTCACTCGCAAGTGCCGCAAGCCCTCCATAGTGATCGAGATGCATGTGCGTAGAGAAGAGACCGTTGATATCCGATACCTGCTCGGCAGTAAGGAAGGGAAAGACCGAGCGCTCGGCGATCGTATTTCCCGACCGCGTAAGTCCGCCTCCATCGATCATGTAGTACTTCCCATTTGGTGTTGCGATCAGCGTTGCATCGCCCTGGCCGACATCGAAAAAGAATATCGAGCACGTGCCTTCCTTGCTTAGCGTGTTGGTCAGGCCGATCCCCGAGCTTGCAAGACTCAGTGTCAGCAATACAACTACCAGGCTTCGCCCTACCGCCATCCTTCCGCTTGCAGCGCGGATAATGTAGAGCAGGCCGAGAACATAGGCAAACACGAAGATGACAGAAGGATGGGGGAGCCGGATCACGGCAAACGGGACTTCATTGGCAAGCGCGACGATCGTTCGGATCAGGTAGATCACAGCGCTCACAGCATCGACATACACCAACGCCAGCCACGAACTGATAAATGCGATCGGCAGAAGAAGTACAGAGAAGATCGTCGCGATCGAGGCAAGCGGTATGGTCAGGAAATTCGTAACGATGGAGATCACCGAAAGCTGGTGGAAATGGAACAAGACGATCGGCAGTGTTCCAAAGAGGATGGCAGTCGTGCCGATCGCTCCTTTCGTGAACACGTCATACCATCGCCGCGGCCGCTCATCATCCGGAAGGAAGAATCTATCGAGCGCCGGAGCGATCAGGCTTAGCGAGAACACTGCTCCATACGAGAGCTGAAAGCTGACATCGAAAAGATGAGCAGGGTCGAGCACGAGATCGAGCAGGGCTGCGCCTGCGGTGATGTTCGTCAGGTCGGCTTTGCGTTCAAGTAGCTTTGCGATAAGAATCAATTCGACGACGATCACGGCGCGCACAACGCTCGGCTGCGGCCCGATCAGCGCTCCGTAGCACAGGGTGCCGAGCATCACAAGCGCGATGCGGATCTCTCGCCGTCCCAACCGCAGCATCCGCAGCACGATGTACAGTGCCCACGAGATTAGTCCAAGGTTGAAACCGCTCACGACAAGAATATGTGAAAGCCCGGCGTTCTGAAAATCTTCCCAGATATCGTCGGAGAGCGCCTTAC
>JANWLI010000187.1 GCA_025450975.1 Candidatus Kapaibacterium sp.
GTGAATATCACTGAAGAAGCCAGACTGTACGGTCTCGATAAGAAGATGATGACGGGGAGGCTCGAGGGATTACTCACCTCAGAGAACGGCATCCTGATGGGACAAGGTCTTGCAGATAAGCTGAATGTCAGGCTTGGCGACCTGGTGACGTTGGCTACGCCTGCCGGAACGTCGATGCGATTTCGTATCGTCGGGACGTTCAAGATCGGCATCGGCACGGTTGACAATATCAAAAGCTACGTCAGTATTGCAGGTGTGCAGCAACTGTTGGCGAAGGACCGTAATTATATCACCGATGTCAATATCAAGCTTAAAGATCTCACGACGGCGAAGGTTAAGGCCGGAGTATATCAAGCGAAATATGGCTACAAAACCGATGATTGGGAAACGGCAAATGCATCGATCCTGACGGGCAACATGGTACGCGATATTCTGACGATCGTCGTAAGCATCACTATGCTCATCGTTGCAGGCTTCGGCATCTATAATATCATGAATATGACGATCGTCAGCAAGATGAAGGATATTGCCATCCTGAAAGCGCAGGGCTTTGCCGGCGGCGATCTGGTGCAGATCTTCCTGTCGCAATCGCTGGTGATCGGTGTTCTCGGCGCCCTCCTGGGTCTCCTGCTTGGCTTTCTGCTCTCGTTCGGACTTTCGCAGGTGCCGTTTCCGAAGAGCGAGTTTCTGTCGCTGAAGTATTTCCCGGTAGTGTTCAAGGCGCAGCACTATATCTTTGGCGTTCTCTTTGGTGTGATCACGACATTTGCTGCAGGCATTATGCCATCTATGAAGGCATCGAAGATCGATCCGGTAGCGATTCTCAGAGGATAATATGAAAGGCGAAATCCTCAACGGTGTGAAACTCAACAAGCACTTCCACGATGTGGAGCACTTCCATGTGCTTAAGGATGTGTCGATCTCTATCGATCATGGCGAGTTTGTGACGATCATCGGGAAGTCGGGCAGCGGTAAGTCGACACTGCTGTATCTTCTTTCGACACTCGACACCGATTACGAAGGGGAGATCTCCATTCATGGGACGAAAGTTACCGGCCTCTCGCAAAACGAACTTGCTGCATTCCGTAACGAGCATATCGGGTTTATCTTTCAATTCCATTTTTTACTTCCGGAGTTTACGGCACTGGAAAACGTAATGATGCCTGCGCTGAAGCTTGGGAAATACGATCGCAAGGAGATCGAGGACCGTGCAATGCAGAAGCTACGGCAGATGGATATGCATAGCTTTGCGCATAAGATCTCGGCTAAGCTGTCGGGCGGTCAGCAGCAGCGTGTTGCGATCGCCCGTGCGCTCGTCAACGATCCTGTCATCATCATGGCCGACGAGCCGACGGGAAATCTCGATACGGCAAACTCCGATATCGTCTTTGGTATTTTCAAACGCCTAGCCGAGGCAGGGAATACGATCATTGCAGTCACGCATGATCCGGACTTTGCTGCTGGGGCTGATCGTACGATCGAGCTTATCGATGGACATATTGCTACATAAGCACAATGTTTCTAGAATACTTGGTGTAACAAGTATTACCTTTTTCGTGTCATATATATAATAGCTCACTCATGCTGGGGGTATGGAAGGAAAACGAAGGAATGTCTTAAAAGGGATCTTCGGTGCGACGGCCGCATTCTTTACTGCGCCGATCGTCTATGCCGTTGGGCGATTTATCTCTCATATCCCCGATGTCAAGAGCGGCGGCTCTGCGACATTAGCTGCCTCCGAAGTTGCTCCATCGAAGTTGATTAGAGTAGGCGAAGAGCCGGTCGTCGTGATCAAAGAGAAAGATGGCGATATCCGGGCATTCACGGCAACATGCACGCACCTCAAATGTATCGTCAGTTACCGGCCGCAAACGAGTGATTTCTTCTGCAAGTGCCATCGTGGTGAATATGATACGAACGGAGTCAATGTCCCGGGCACACGTCCCAAGCGTCCGCTGACTGAGCTAACCGTCAACAAGGATGGCGAAACGCTGACGATCTCGCTTACACCCTTAAAGCCACAGAACGCCTGATGTCGCAGTGGTTCACCTCCATCACGCATGCACTTCATCTTGAAGGTGTTCTTGCAGCGCTGAAAAAGAAACCGGTAACGCATCACCGGCATACGATCTGGTATTACTTTGGTGGGTTGACGCTCTTCTTCCTCATCATTCAGTTCGTTACTGGCATTCTCCTGTTGTTCTACTATGTGCCGAGCGCTGAAGGCGCGCACGAGAGTGTGAAGCGGATCATGACAGAGATCCCGTTCGGCTGGCTGATCCGCTCGATGCATTCGTGGGGAGCGAATATCTTTATTGCGTTCATGATCATCCACATGTTCAGCACGTTCTTCCTGCGCTCGTACCGTCATCCTCGCGAGCTGATGTGGATCACGGGCGTCATACTGATGCTGCTGGCCTTAGGCTTCGGCTTTACGGGCTATTTGTTGCCGTGGGATGAGACGGCGTTCTTTGCAACGCAGATCGGCGCAGAGACACCGGCTGAAGTCCCGATCCTGGGAGAATTTGTCGCGCTGATGATCAAAGGCGCGAAGGAAGTCGGTGGCGCGACGCTGACGCGTATGTTCGCGCTGCATGTCGGTGTGTTTCCACTCATTACGCTGCTTGTCGTGCTTGCGCACATTACGATGATCATGCTCTTCGGTGTCAGCACGCCTAAGAGTGCAGTTGTGCGCGGCGAGGAGAAGTACTTTTCAAGTTATTTGCCGAAGGAGCTTGCTGTCTGGCTGATCGGCTTTGCGGTCTTCATCGTGATCGCAGCGCTCTATCCGTGGGAGTTGGGCCGGGCCTACGACATGGCGAACCCGACCGAACCGCCGGACAATGTGCATCCTGAATGGTACTTCATGTTCCTGTTCCAGACGTTACGCATCATGCCTGAGTGGATGGCATTCCTTGGGTTCGGTCTCTTCCTGGTCTTTTGGGCAGTTGCGCCCTTCCTCGACAGACATGCCAAGAACAAAGTACATACGATCGTCGGGATCTTCATTTTGCTCGTGATCGCTGCCATGACGGTCATGGCCTACAGCGAGCTTGAGCCAGTGGGGGAAACTCCCGGTGTGTTGAAAGTGCAGGGTGATAGCGACGTGCTCAATGCGATCTGGTTCTTTGCAGTGATGTCGCTGTTTACTGCCTTTGTGATATTGCTATGGAGAAAACGGAATAAACGTCTTCAGGAGCTTGAAAATGGAGGAGCAGGAGAACAACCGAAGATATGACGTCGATATCTCGCACTGCATCTTTCAGGGCTGCGGTGGGGAAGTGTACGAGTTGATGTACGACGAGACGATCAACTGGATCACCGTTGTCTATAAGTGCTCGCGGTGCGGGAGAGATTTTACAGTGAAGATCGAAGTGTGACTCTTCGTGAACCTTTGTGCGCACTTTTGTGCCCTTTGTGTTTAAAATGCTTTTTTTAACACAAAGGTCACGAAGGATACACAAAGGTTCACAAAAGATCTATCCTTGGCGAGTATTCACAATCGAAAGCACGAACGTCGCCGTGATCAGCACCATGTTAATCCCCACTAACCGAGTATACCCTTTATGCAGATCGTCGAACTCGGCTTTTGCCATGATGTATTCGTTGTCCGTGCGCGGATTATCGAAGTCGCCGATCGTTTGCCGTAACTCGCCCATCCGTTCGCTCATTTTCGTGGAGTACATCCAGAGGAGCGTGATCATCACGAAGATCAAGGCAGTTTCGACAAGGCGGATCGTCCGGTATTCGCCATTCCAGTTGACGATGACGAGGGTAAGTGCCGAGAGGAAGGCGAGGATGCCGCAGATCCACTCGATCATATTCATGCGCGAGAGGATGACGGAGTTAAGGTTGCCGGCCATGGTCTTTGACGGCAGCTCCTGGAAGACGGGTGCGGCGACAGCAGCGCCGAGCATCAGGAGCGAACCCAGCCAGACGCCGAGCGAGAGAGATTTGATAATGGATAGGATCATAACGTCGCGAAGTTAAACAGGAAATGGGCATAAGTCGTTTTTTCTATTATTGGAAGAACCAGGCCGGATTCCTCTGATGTTAGTGACCGCGCAATTAATCCCATTTTTATGCTACGTACACTTTTTTTGCTATTTTCTGTAAGTTTCCTTGCAGCCAGCATTGGTTGCGATTCTGAATCCACCACTGGTGGCAATAACGACACGACCTCAACCGGTGACTATTTCCCGATGACGACGAACTCGTATTGGACCTATAAGCGCGTCGATGGATCGACCTATACCCTGACGGTTGTCGGCGATACGACGTTCCAGGCAAAGTCTTATCGGTACTTCTCTTCTAACGATACAAGCGTCGATGCATCGGATGCGATGTTCCGCCGCGAGGGCAAGATCATCTATACGTTGTTTCCGTCCCAAGATCTGACGGGCTTTACGGATGCTCCTGTTTTAAAGGAGACTGCCGGTGCTACCTGGGAGAATAAGATCACCTTTTTGTTTGAGATCACCTTCAAGTATACAATGAAAGCCGTAAGTGCCCGTACGGTTGAAGGCGTAACGTATACAAACATTCTCAATGCCCATGCCGACATATCCGTAGCCGGTTTCCCGGGTTCGACTAGTGACCAATATTTTGCTAAAGGCATTGGCCTGATCGAAACGGTTGATTCCGAGGGCGAAGAAAGCGAAGTGCTTATCGACTATTCGGTAAAGTAAATCTGTTCTGACCGATTACAAAACCGCCTCTCGCAGGCGGTTTTTTATTGACTTACGAACGAACAACTCTTCCCCCATTTGCTCTGTTTTAAGGCTCTTCGAAAGACAAATCGTTAAAAAATGATCAATTTAGGCATTATTCTTATGGCACCGGCAGGCGGGCAAGACGGCGGCGGCAGCATTGCATCGACGCTGATCATGTTCGGGTCGATTATCTTTATTTTTTATTTCATGATCTACCGTCCGCAGCGCAAGCGTGCGAAAGAACGCGAAGCGTTGATCACGAACATGGCCAAAGGCGACAAGGTCATCCTTTCCGGCGGTATGCACGGGAGGATCGATGCGATCGAAGATAGTGCGATCTTAGTGCAGGTTGCCGAGAATACAAAGATCCGGTTTGAGAAGTCAGCAGTGAATCAGGTGCTGCCGAAAGGATAATATGCTTAATACTATCGACGAAGCAATTCGCGATATTAAAGAGGGAAGATTAGTCATCGTTGTTGACGACGAAGACCGCGAGAATGAAGGCGACTTCATCACAGCGGCCGAAGTCATCACTCCGGAGATGATCGCCTTCATGATCCGCCACTCCAGCGGCATCATCTGCGTTCCGCTTACCGGCGAACGCGCTCAGGAGCTTGAGCTTGACATGATGGTCGACGTCAACACGTCGCGCCACGGCACGCCGTTTACGGTCAGTGTTGATTATGTCCATGGCACGACGACAGGCGTTTCGGCGCACGATCGTTACCTGACAGTCAAAGCGCTTGCCGACGACAAGTCGACGATCAGAGATTTTGCCCGTCCGGGCCACATCTTTCCGCTGCGTTCGCATGAAGAGGGTGTGCTGCGCCGGGCAGGGCATACGGAAGCTGCTGTCGATCTTTCGCGTCTGGCAGGGTTCAAATCTATCGGCATTCTTGTCGAAGTGATGAACGAGGACGGGACGATGTCCCGTATGCCCGATCTGCGGAAGTTTGCCGACGAGTATGGCATGAAGATCGTCTCCGTGCAGGATCTGATCAAGTACCGGATGGAGCGCGAGAAGTTGATCGAGAAGATCGTCGACGTGCATCTGCCGACTCGCTACGGTGAGTTTCAACTTCACTTGTATCGGAATAAAGTCGATGGTATCGAGCACATTGCTCTTACCAAAGGCGAGATCACGCAGGAGCCGACGCTTGTCAGAGTTCATTCGGAATGTTTGACGGGCGATACGTTCGGCTCGCTTCGTTGCGATTGCCAGGATCAGCTTCATCATGCGATGAGCATTGTCGATCAGGCTGGCGGTGGTGTGGTGCTGTATATGCGTCAGGAAGGGCGCGGTATCGGCCTTGCCAATAAGCTCAAAGCCTACAAACTGCAGGAAGAGGGCAAGGATACGGTCGAAGCGAATGAAGCGCTAGGCTTCAAGCCCGATCTTCGCGAGTATGGTATCGGTGCGCAGATCCTTGTCGATCTTGGCGTGCGGAAGATGCGTCTGTTGACGAATAATCCGAAGAAGATCGTCGGACTTTCGAGCTTCGGCCTCGAAGTTGTCGATCGTGTGCCGATCGAGATGCCGACGCATGATGAGAATGTCTCGTATATCGAGACGAAGAAGAATAAGATGGGACACCTTTTCGGTAACGGGCAGACGAACGTCTCGAAGTTATTAGAGGATCTCGTGCCGTAACCGGGAAACATAATAGATTTAATCGCGTTTTAGGGTAGCAAGGTATCTTTCTGCCGAGTCGGGGGAAAGATGCCTTCTCGTTTTATACAGAGCAATGTCAGGACCAAAAGTATATATTACGCGTGATCGCCTCAAGGAGATCGAAGAAGAACTTCGCGATCTGAAGATCAACGCCCGCAAAGAGATCGCCGGAAAGATCGCCGAGGCCAGAGCGCAGGGTGACCTTTCGGAGAACGCCGAATACGATGCAGCACGCGAAGAGCAGGGGCTGCTGGAGTTGCGCATCCATAAGATCGAGCATATGTTGATCCGCACGGAGATCATCGACGAATCGACGATCCCGACCGATAAAGTTGGCATGCTCTCGAAGGTGAAAGTCAAAAACAAAAAGACCGGCAAGGAGAATCTCTACCAGCTCGTTTCGCAGGAAGATGCGGATTTCGAGGGTGGCAAGATCTCTGTTTCTTCGCCGATCGGCAAGAGTCTCTATAATCTCACGCCGGGCGATGTTGTGAAAGTGAAAGTACCGGCAGGGACGATCGAGCTGGAGGTCATTTCGATTTCGAAGTAGTATCTTTACTAACGACTAACGACTTTTAAGAGCCCGGGTGGCGAAATTGGTAGACGCAGCAGACTCAAAATCTGCCGCCAGCAATGGTGTATCGGTTCGAGTCCGATCCTGGGCACAGTGTTCAATTACGAATTAGGAATTACGAATTACGAATTCGGGTAGCCTGCGCGTTGCGCAGGCCTTTTTTATCCCCTCTTACATCTCTCATCTTAACTCTTACATCTCTAATATTCTTTCGTCTCGAACATTCCTTTTGGCGTTACGCCTTTTAAGATCGGCTCGACAATCGCCTAAATGTGTCGTGCAACTAGAAATCCTGCATAAGTGGCTGCCAGACTACAGATAAGCGATGCGCCGATATAGATAAAGGCAACAGCTTCTCGCTGTAGCTGGAGCAGTTGTACTGTTTCGGCAGAGAAGGTGGAGAAGGTTGTCAATCCGCCGCAAAAGCCAACGCCGAGTAGCAGGCGCATCGACTCATTTGGGGAGCGTTCGGAATACAAAAACAGTATCAGGCCGATAATGAACGATCCGGCAACATTCACGATAAATGTTGCCCATGGGAAACTTCCGGCTGGTGGAGTAATAAAAAAAGAAGTGAGATATCTTGCAATGCCACCAACTGCAGCACCGAGAGCTACGTAGATGATGTTCGTAAAACTCAATCTCCCAACTTCTCCGAGCTTTCGCCGATCGCTTTCCACAGCGACGCGATGAGCGTGTCAATGTTATCGCCTGAGACAGAACTGATAAGAAGCGGCGCCTTGCGGTCGAAGCGCATCTTCTGGAATTCCTTGATGTCCTGCTCGTCGATCGCATCGGACTTCGTCAGCGCGATGATCTTCGGCTTCTTGATCAGGTTTGCATCGTGGCTCTTAAGCTCAGCCTTGAGCACCTTATATGCTTCTTCGGGCATGTTGGAGATATCACTCATATCAAGAAGAAACAGGAGTACGTGGCTTCGCTCGATGTGGCGGAGGAATTGATGTCCGAGTCCTTTACCTTTGCTTGCGCCTTCGATGAGGCCGGGAATATCGGCTACGACGAACGAGCGATGCTCTTCCGGGGCCTGGACGATGCCAAGATTAGGGATCAGTGTCGTAAACGGATAGTCGGCGATCTTCGGCTTCGCAGCAGAGATGCGGCTGATAAGCGTGGATTTGCCTGCGTTCGGAAATCCGACGAGCGCAACATCGGCAAGCAGCTTCAATTCTAACTCAAGTTCGAATTCCTCACCGGGCTTTCCCAACGTTCTGTGACGAGGTGCCTGATTTGTTGACGTAGCAAACTCGGCGTTGCCTTGTCCGCCGTTGCCGCCTTTTGCTACTTTGACCTCTTCGAACGCTGTCGAAAGGTCGGCAAGAATCTTTTCCGATATAGCGTCTTTGACGATCGTGCCTACCGGGACTCTGACGATCGTATCCACACCGTTACGGCCCGTCATGTTATTCTTATCACCGGGATTACCGTCTTTAGCCTGATACTTCTTTTTATAGCGGAAGTCCAGCAGGGTTGAGAGCTGCGGATCTGCCATGAAGATGACCGATCCGCCTTTGCCGCCATTGCCGCCATCGGGACCGCCTTTGGGAACATACTTTTCGCGGCGGAAGGAAATGACGCCGTCGCCGCCTTTACCGGCAGCTATACTGATCTTCGCAAGGTCGACAAATTGCATTATAGTTATTTTTGACAGAAGCGCTGCGTCGCAGCTTCGCGTAGCCGTTTGGCTAACTTTGATGTAGGATCGACGCGCTGCATTCGCAGTGTCGTCTCAATATTGAGTATTGCCTTTTCAAGGCTGGTGCTTCCATTGAGGAAAGCGATAAACCGCTCATACTCACTGCGGTTTTCATGAAATACTTTGAGGATCGTCTTCTTACGAAGCTTCTTTGAGATGAAGCGCTCGATCGAGGGAAGTGCTACCTGCGTTTCTTCAGGTGTTTGCAGTTTGACGCCTGCCTCTTGCAGATCATGAAGAAACTCATCGTACTGCGTTTCCGGATACTCAATTTCCTGCGGCGGTTCAAGCGCTGGCGGCGGCTCGGTTACCGTAAAGCCCGTACCGAGCAATACAGAGATGATCTGTACAGCCTCGCGGATATTGATCGGCTGATCGGCCTTCGCATTGAACTCATCAACTGCCTGCGCCAGTCCTTTATCTTCGAAGAAGAGCGCTAACTCCGAGGCGGGAAGCGTCGGATCGCTGGACTGATGCCGGTGAAAATCGTAGATCGGATCGAGCAGATCGACCATCACGGAGATCGTCGCATGATGCAGGATCAGTTCGTCGATATCGCGCAGCTTAACTACAAACTCTGTTCTCGAGACGTAGCCGACGTCATTCTGCCTTGCATTCTCCCCCCATGCACCAAGAATAAGCGGGAAGTAGTCGTAGACTAAGAAGGTCTGAAGTTTGCTGGCAAAGTTCTCATCAAATGCAGCACCTTCGGCGGTAGCTAAAAAATCTGCTAGGAATGTCTCCGGTGTCAGGAGATACGCATAGCTTTTCTCGTAGGCACTCAGTAGGTGCTTCGAGATCTGGTCGAGCGGCAGTTGCAGTTCGTAGATGCTGGTTTCGGTCGACGTGTTGCCCCGGAGTTCGAATGCGAGAAAGTTAGCGGTCTGCTGGGGAAGTACGTCATTTTCGAGCAGCCGCTGCAAGGCGATCTTGCTGTCGGTTTCGGCGACGGTCGTCGTCACCCAGCGCATGACTGCCTCATGCTTTTCCTCGATGATCCGCCTGCCCCAGTGAGAGAATGTCATCTAACTATCGTCTAGCTGTCCCGGGGTCAATAAGTGCCTATAAGTCCTTAAAAATGAAGGATCTAATTGTGCACCACACCAGGTGTTTTAGTCTTTTAACGTTGAATTGTGAGCCAAAACGAGCGGTCTCGTCCGGCATCGTTGGTAGTGGCTAATGGAAGACTACCGATCTTCCGCAAGGACTAAAACAAGAGTTAGCTACAAATGATTATCCGGGTGACTGCCTCGTTCCACGCTCTGCGTGGGAATGCGGGGCTCCCCTAATGATGAACTATATTTCATCAATTTCCCTCACTGAAAGTGCCCCCGGGAGTGTTCTTCAGACACTATTTATTCACGAAATCACTCATTCCTATGAAGACTACCTTTATCAATCGTGCTCTAGGCACAATAGCAATACTTACGGCGCTGCTCTTTACTTCTCAGGCGTTTGCTGCAAGCGACTACCTTCTGGAAATAGAAGGCATCAAAGGCGAGTGCAAAGGCAAGCACATTAAGCTTACCGAGAACGCTGACGGCTCGTTTTCAGCTGAGAACATTCCAGGCGGCACGTACAAAGTTGTTTATACAGCAAAAGCAGGTAAAACCGGCTCTACGAAACGTGGCGATGGCTCGGTAACACTTGCCTTCGAAGGC
Organism: Candidatus Kapaibacterium sp.; assembly: GCA_025450975.1. Classification (GTDB taxonomy): domain Bacteria; phylum Bacteroidota; class Ignavibacteria; order Palsa-1295; family Palsa-1295; genus JANWLI01. The sequence continues at coordinate 10,334 of JANWLI010000187.1, forward strand.
GTCATCGCTCCACGTGATGTAGCTACGGGACAATCGTCGGGAAAAAGGATATCAGCTCCCCGCGATGTTGCTACCGGCCAATCATCCGGAAAGCGTCAGCATAAGCCCGTTACCATTACGAAAGAATGGGATGCAAGTACTCCTACGCTTATACTCGGCCAGATCGTCGTCGGCGACGTCGATGGCGATGCCGTCGCTGGACAGCCGGATCCTGTTCATGGCGTCGTTGTCAAGCGTGGAGTTGAAAGCTCATCTACTTCAGCACCGGTGAAAGCAGGCTACGACCTGAAGCTCAATAAGAAAGTTTAAGTTTTTCGACAGGATTTTGACGACGCCGCGCGATCCGTGCGGCGTTTTGCTGTGAAAAATTTGATCGAGTCATCGTGTAAATTTGCAGTCGTTCCCACGCTCTACAAAGAGTCGGATGTACTGTAGACTGTTACGCTCGGGCTTATTGCGTGTTTCCGGGACGCTAGAGCGTCCGGGCTACGCGAGACGAGGAAATCAGACGAAAAAATTACTGAATTTCCGTCATTGAAAGTGCTGCCGGTAGTGTTCTATAGCTGCTTATACATCCACTTAAACCACGTTCATTCTTATGAAGACCACTTTTTTCAACCATGTTATTGGCACGATTGCCCTCATGGCTGTGCTGCTCTCCGGATCACCGGCATTTGCCGCTAGCGACTACCTTCTCCAGCTTGAAGGTGTGGAAGGCGAATGTGAAGGAAAGATCGTTCAGCTTGTCGAAGGAGCTGACGGCTCGTTCAGTGCGACAAATATTCCCAGCGGCACCTACAAGCTTGTCTACAAGCCCAATGCTCCAGTTACCGGAGCTGATCCCTCGGCATCCGCACCACGGAAGCGTTCGTACGAGACCGTCAAGTTTGAATATGTCGTATCGCCGCGCGATGCAGCTTCCGGACTCGCTACAGGCAAGAGACAGCATAAGCCGATGATGGTTGTCAAGGAGCTTGCCAGAACGCCGATAGTAACGACGCTAGGAAGAATCGTCGTCGGCGATCTCGATGGCGATGGGCTGGTAGACCAAGCGCCGCCGAGTACGCTGGGCACAAAAGGCGGTGCTCTCGATGCTCCGGTTAAGGCAGGGTACGATCTGAAACTCAACAAGAAAGTCTAAGTTTCTTCGCGTTTTTTTTGACGCCGTGCGGGTTCGTGCGGCGTTTTTTTTATGCGATTTTTGGCTGAATAATCGGTACAAATTGGGAGCCTTCCCCACGCTATTTATGTTATAAAACACGACCAAAACTGCCCTCTGTAAGTTTATTATTTTTCAATAAGTTAAGAAGATAGCTCGAATGGCAAAAACGCAAGAGTACGGTGCCGGTGATATCCAAATTTTAAAAGGGCTTGAAGCGGTACGCAAACGTCCCGCAATGTATATCGGCGACGTCGGTCCGCGCGGCCTTCATCACCTCGTTTATGAGATCGTCGATAACTCGATCGACGAAGTATTAGCCGGCCACGCAACCGAAATTTCCGTCACACTTAATTCCGACGGATCGTGTACGGTTGTCGATAACGGTCGCGGAATTCCGACGGGCATCCACCCGACAGAAAAAGTATCTGCGCTGCAGGTCGTGATGACCGTGCTTCATGCCGGTGGTAAGTTCGATAAGAATTCGTATAAAGTCTCGGGCGGTTTGCACGGCGTTGGTGCCTCGGTCGTGAATGCACTTTCCGAGTGGTGCGAGGTTGAAGTTCACCAGGAGGGGAAGATCCACCATCAACGCTACATGCGCGGTGAGCCGGTGAAGAAAGTTGGCGTCATTGGCGATACGCGTAAGACCGGGACGAAGACGACGTGGAAGCCCGATCCGGATATCTTCAAGCAGTCGCAGCAAATGCGCTTCGATTATCTGCGCGAGCGCATGATGGAGCTGTCGTTCCTCAATCCGACCGTCACGATCATCCTCAAAGATGATAATACGAAAGAGGAAGAGACATTTCACGCCAAGGGCGGACTTCGCGACTTCGTCAAGCACACCGATCGTAACAAGATCTCGCTCCATAAGCCGATCTTCATCGAAGGCCTGAAGGATAATACGCCTGTTGAGATCTGCTTCGAGTATAACGACGGTTACAACGAGAACCTCTTCAGCTACGTCAACAACATCAATACGCATGAAGGCGGCACGCACGTTGCCGGTTTCCGTAAGGCGCTGACGCGTACGATGAATAACTGGGCGACGAAGAATAATCTGACGAAGAATATATCGCTCACGGGCGATGATTATCGCGAAGGCCTGACGGCGATCATTTCGATCAAGGTCGCAGAGCCGCAGTTCGAAGGTCAGACGAAGACGAAGCTCGGCAATAACGAAGTGCAGTCGGTCGTCGAGATGATCATGGGCGAGCAGCTTGCGCAGATGCTCGAAGAGAATCCGTCGGTGGGCAAGCGAATCATTGACAAGGTAATGCGTGCAGCCGAAGCGCGCGAAGCTGCGCGTAAGGCGAAGGACATGGTCCGCCGTAAGAATGCGCTTGAGAACTCGGCGCTTCCCGGCAAGCTTGCCGATTGCTCGATCAACGATCCGGAGCATTGCGAGATCTACCTCGTTGAGGGTGACTCCGCAGGTGGTACGGCAAAGCAGGGACGCGACCGCCGCTTCCAGGCTATCCTACCGCTTAAGGGTAAAATTTTGAACGTGCAGAAAGCACGTTTGCACAAGATGCTCGAGAACGAGGAGATCCGCAATATCTTCACGGCGCTCGGCGTCGGTATTGGCGAGCAGCAGGATCTTAGTAAGATGCGTTACGGCAAGGTCATCCTCATGGCCGATGCCGATATCGACGGATCGCATATCCGTACGCTTATCCTGACGCTGTTCTACAATCACATGCGCGACCTGATCGAGAACGGCAACATCTACATTGCGCAGCCGCCGCTGTATAAGATCAAGAAGGGCAAGCAGGAGTTTTACGCCTACAATGACGAAGAGCGCGACGAAGTGATCAAGCGCATCAAGGCGATGAAGAAAGCGAAGGACGAGCCCGAGGAAGAAGTGATCATTGACGGCGAAGCACCGACGACGGGCGAGATGAAGGGTATTGTCATCAGCCGCTTCAAAGGTCTCGGCGAGATGAATCCGGAACAGTTGTGGTCAACGACAATGAATCCGGAGACACGGACGCTGCTGCGCGTCGGCATCGAGTCCGCCGCCGCAACGGCCGAGATGTTCGAAACCCTGATGGGCGACGCCGTCGAACCGCGCCGCGCATTCATCGAGAAGAACGCCACGTACGTGAGGAATTTGGACGTGTAAATGTCGTTCGCTCTTAATTTCTGTTTCGCGATCTTTCTATCGGGTGCTCTGTACGCTCAGAGCACCGGATTATCAAAAGAGCGGCAGGAGCACCTCAAGACTCTACAGTCTCTCATAAAAGAAGATCGGATCGTTGAGCTTGCCACAAAGTGGGTTTCGTATCCAATCCGGAGACCCAACCCTGTTCCCGATATCAAAAACGTCGATGAGTTTATCCTGTACTACGATAGATTATTCGATTCGGCCTTTAAAGCACAACTGGTATCTACCATCTTCGATTCTACGAATACCATCGACTTCGACCACACCTATAAAGAGGTGTTCGGGCTTTATGCGGGAGCTATATGGCTTGACCTTGAAGGTAAAATTATCACTATCAATCACAATTCTCCCGCCGATTCGCTGTTGCAGTACAATCTGCACAAGGAACAAGAGCGGACGGTCCATCCAAGCGTGAAACCTTGGGTGCGAAATGTTTTGGTTTGGGAATCCGAAAAGCATCTCATCCGTGTTGATGAGATTAAAGACTATAAGTACAGGTATGTGGCCTGGACTAAACCCAAAACGATAAGCGAGAAGCCTGATCTCATGCTCTTTGACGGTGTGATCGAGCGGCAGGGCACCATGGGTGGCTGGACCTATACTTTCAAGAATAAAGATTGGACTTATCTGCTCGACGACTCACGCATTGCCGAGTCAGAAGATCTGGTCGGCTTCTTTATCAAGGTCTTTCACAAGGATCAGCTGAAGTCGGCATCTCGATGTACTGAGGTTAAGTGAACGTGCTATCGCTCCGCGCGCAGCATTGAAAATAGCACCAGATCCACAAATCTCCCTTTCTCAAATTCGCCTTGTCTAATATATGCTTCTTTCGTAAATCCTAGTTTCTCCAGTACATGGATCGATGGCTGGTTCACAGGGTCTGTCTGCGCTTCGACGCGATTGACTGTGAAGAGTGGAAAGTCCTCGAAGGCGTAGCGCACCACTTCTCGCGCCATCTCCGTTGCAAAGCCGTGGCCCCAGTGATCGGGAATGAGGGAGTAGCCGATGGCCAGACGAAAATGCTGCGGCGACCATTCATAGATACCTGCTTCGCCGATGACTTCACGTGTATCCTTGCGCTCTACTGCCCAGACGATGCCTTCGTGCTTCTCGTGAAAGCGTGCGCGGAAGCGGCGCATCGTCTGCATGGACTGTTCGGGATCGGTGTGGCAGACAACGGGCGTGTAGCGTACAACCTCCTCGCTGCCGAACAATTTGAAGAGAGCGTTGACATCTTCATCCTGCCACTCGCGCAGGATGAGGCGTTCGGTTTCAAGTATGGGGAATGGGAATGGGGAGGGCATTTATTCTTTTGGAAGTTCGGAAGCATGGAGGTATGCCAATCGCCAAGCGCCGTCAAGTTTTCTCCAGAGGATCGAGATCATCGTCTGGCCATCCGGGATTCGCTCGCCAGTCTCAAGTACTGTTACCGGAACAGCGGTCAACGTTTCCAGGACGTTACTATTGTCGATGAACAGAAAATCGCGTGCAGAAACCTGATAATCAAAACTTGCGAGTCCCATCTCCAGCCCTTTTTCGATGCGCGCTCTGAGCATAGTGTGACTTTTGTCTTCACCATTCCAAATGTTATGATACTCAGGAGCATCCAGATGCATTGCAACACCTCCCCAGATATCACCGCTTCGTAGCTTGGACAGGAGTTCATCCTCTGCCCGCAGAACTTCTTGTTTAATTGCTTCAATATCCATGGCGTTCATCTGGCAAATATACTTCCGACGACCTATTACTCGATCAGCTTAAATCTTCCTTTGACGTGTTCCCGCCGAAAGACTTCGAAGTGCCACCACTCGTTCTTGATCGTCCGCCAGCCGGCGCGTTTCATGAGGTCGCGCAGGAAGTGGCGGTTGGCGACTTGCAGGGCCGTGAGCTTTCCGGCTTTGAGCATTGCAGCTTCGTGGCGCGGCTCGGAGAGTTGGGAGAAGTCGTCGTAGTCCGTGCCCATGTCGAGACGCCGGCCCGCTTCGTCTTCGAGTGTGATGTCGATCGCCATGCCGTAGTTGTGAAGTGACGTGCCGCCTGGCGATGCAACATACTTGCTATTCGGTGTGCCCCGGACTGACTCCCAGAGATCCCGCTGCGCCGAGAGTGGCCGCACAGCATCGAAGACGACGATCTTCCAGCCCGGCTTCATGGTCTGCAGCATCACGCAGGCCTTGTGTAAACGATCAGCTGCTATCGGATGCAGATAGGTCGTTTTGCGATCGCCGTAGATATTCTTGCCGCAGAAATTATTCTCGGATGCGTAGCGGATATCGAAGGTGAGGGCGGGGAAGGAGTCGAGTGCGGTTAAGCCGTGTGACTGAGCGTAGAGAGAAATAGAACAGAGGCACAGTACAAGAGCTATCGCTTTCTTCATTCGGTATACTCGAAATCCAGTCCTTTGGGCTTTACGATATAGGACGATCTGTCCTTATATGTTGAATCGGTGGGGAGATGCTCAACGATTGTATAGGAAAAATCGTCAACCCAAATTTTACCTTTTCCTTCGAGAATGGCCCCAAACCATAGCCAATGGGCTTTCATCGGGACATCGAAAACGAACTCATGCTTTTTCCAGTCCGAGGTCCCACTGATCGTTTGCTGTTCATTATGGAGCATCCATTCCGGCATTTCTTCTACTCCGGCAAACTCGGAGATCTCTTCATAGATCTTTTTTCCGAGAGTTTTCTTCATTTCTTCTTTCGGCTCATAACCCATGCGGACGTACATGTACGCTGTACCCGAAGTATTTTCAGACCTGGACCATGCGGTGAGCTTCACACGTTTTGCGTGGACAAGTTCGACCTCAAGATTCATCGCCAGGTAGCCTGTATACGTTGGAGAATCGGCTACCGAGAACACATGTGCGCTCCATTTTCCGGAATGGGCGATAGTTGAATCAAGTGCGACATCATACATGGTGCTGTCAACGCGTCCAAGTCTCCAGGATCCTGCATTGATACGTACCGTATCCAAGCGGCGCGATTCCCATTTTCCTGTATATTCCGGAGGAGGTTCATCCTTGCATCCTATGCAGATGATCGCTAATGCCAGAAACGGTGTGAGTGTCTTTGTCATATCCCTACAAACCTACAACAAAATCCCTTCACGGCACGAACGGGGGGAGGGGCGTGTTTGGCTGTCCGATTTTTACTATTCTCTGCACTTATACTTATGGTACGTAAAGCAACATCAGTTTGGCAAGGCCCCGGCAAAAGCGGTAAGGGTACGGTCTCTACCGGTTCGGGCGTCATTAAGGACATGCCGTATAACTTTAATCAGCGTTTTGGCGAAGAGCCGGGTACGAATCCGGAAGAACTCATCGCTGCTGCGCATGCAGGCTGCTTCAACATGGCGCTTGCAGTTCGTCTGGAAAGTAACGGCATTACGCCGGATGAGCTGACGACAACGGCGAACGTCACGATGGAAAAGACGGAAGCCGGCATGTCTGTTACCAAGAGCCATCTCGTGCTCAGCGGCAAAGTGCCGGGTCTTGACGAGGCTGCATTCCTCGAGCATGCAAACCAGGCGAAGGCAGGATGCCCGATCTCGCGTTTGCTGAGCAACATCGAGATCACGCTCGAAGGCAAGTTAGCGTAAAGATATTTCTTTGTGGCCTTTGTCTCTCGTTAGTGGCCTTTGTGCTCTATGTTGCAATTTAGCACAGAGGTTACGAAGGGAGACGAAGGTCACGAAGTCTTTATAGTTTAAACCCAGTCTTCACCAACTCCGCAACTTCCGTCACATCGAGCTCGTGTCCTGCGATCTCGTTGAGCGTGGTGGTCTCGCGCTGCATTAATTCCAGGGTTTTCGTTTTTAGGCGTTCGTCGACGTTCAGCAGCTGCGCGAGGCGCAGATGTTCCTGGCCGATGAGGATCGATCCATGCTGCAGCACAGCATCGCCGAATCTTCGCTGCGCCGAACCTACGAGCTTCTTCCCACGATACGTGATCTCATACCGCGACGTACTTCCGAAGCAGACGATATTTGTCGGCTTGCCTTCCTGATACGATTCGCGGATCGGCGCCGTGTCGCGCGCCGAAGTCATTTGCAACTCGCCACCGGCTATCGGCTGCAATGCATTCAGGAGGGCCAGAGCGATCGTGTTATGCACGGCTGCGATGCTTTCTTTCGGGTCGGAGCGCATGATGACGGCATACGTCAGCTCTTCGCTGTGATAGACGGCCCGGCCGCCAGTCGGGCGTCGGACGACGTCGATGCCAAACTCCGCGCAGCGCTCTTTGCTGATATCCTCTTCCTTTTGCCGGAAGCCGAGCGAAACCGTATAGGGCTGCCACGTATATAATCTAAGGACAGGCCGCGCGGCCGGATCGTCGCGCATGGCAAGGGCCAGCGCCTCATCGCGAAGCATATGGTAGCTTCCGCCCAGGTTAAAATCTTGTTCGACGGTCCATTGCATTTGCACTAAAACAGCTATCTCGTTCGTTATATGGTTCTTATGCGCCGTATCGACCGGTATATCATCTGGCAATTCATCCTGGCAACGATCGTTTCGTTGGCCGGCTTTATTGTCATATTCGTCGCGATCGATATGATGGAAAAGCTCGACAAATTCATCGACCGGAAAGTGCCGTGGCCGATCGTTTTCGAGTACTACGTCAACTTCGTGCCGCAGATGATAACGCTCGTGCTGCCGATCTCATTGCTGCTCGGCTGCCTTTTCACTGCCGGCAAGATGTCGCAGAACACGGAGATCGTCGCGCTGCGTTCGGCGGGGATGTCTCTTTACCGGTTCATGCTGCCCTTCGTTATTATTGCGATGATGGTCAGCATGCTTGCGGTTTATTTTAATGGCTGGATCGCGCCGCGGGCGAATGTCCGGCTCCTTTCGCTGCGACGGGAATATCTCAAAGATGAGATCCTGCGTTCGAGCGAGTATAACATGCACATGCAGAATGCGCCCGGCGAATTCCTTGTCGTTGGCGAGTTCTCGATCACGATCGGTAAGGCGCAGCGCGTCGGCCTCTACTACTTCGATGCGAACGACCGGACGAAGCTTGTCAAGCGTATCGATGCGGCACACATGTCCTGGGACACAGCGAAACGGACGTGGAAGCTGGAGAATGCAATCGAACGCACTTTCCCGGATTCGTCGATCCGCAATCTGCCGAAAGAAGTGATGCGCAAGCTAAAGCCGGAAGAGTCGTATGTGAAGCTGACGTTCACGCCCCAGGATCTACGCGACCGCCAGCTGAAGACTAACGAACTTTCCGAGCTGACAGCCACCGACCTTGCCCGTCGCATTGATCTTTCCCAGCGTGCCGGGAAGGAGACGGCCCGCGACGAGGTCGATTTCCATGCGAAGTTCGCGATGTCGTTCACGTCGCTGATCGTCGTGCTTTTCGGCGTCCCCTTTGCCTCCCAGAAGAAGCGAGGCGGTCTGGCGCTGGAATTCGCCGTTGCCATCGGCATCGCCTTCTTCTATCTTGCTTTTACTAAGGTATCGTTCACTTTCGGCTATTCCGGAGCCATAGACCCGGTCATCACAGCCTGGATGGCCAACGGCATCTTTATGACGATCGCCATCCTGGTCATGGCGCGGGTGCAGAAGTAGAGCCTAAATCGTAACTTTCTTGTAATTTAAGTGTTATTTTTGTACTCTTGACCCTCTGGTATTTTATTTTTTTTATTGGTCAGAACATGAAAAAACTTCTACTGTTTATTAGTTGTCTGTGTGCATTTAATTCTGTGCGTGCGCAGGATATAATTGACGATGGATCGCCTGTTCTCTTCGTCAATAGCGATCGTACGCAAATCCTGCGGATTGAAACTGATGAAACTGCTCCGAAGGTGCTCATTCAATCTACTCCGTTGATTAAGATGAGCCATTTATCAATACTGGCTTCGACTCGCAATGGTAAGTCTCTGCTAATAGCCGGAGTCTTTCATTTTAATGATATCAATGATAACGCGCCAGATAGTGTACAAGGGTTTATTAAACTGGATTCCCCTTTCACGTTTGTTGGGGTTAACAATATTCCCTCCGATTCTTTAGGACGGAACAGAATCCTTTATAAGATTCCATTTGTACTAGAAGAACCCGGCTTTATTGACGTTCGGAAGCCATTACCACTCGGTGCGCTTTCTCCAAACGAGCAAGATTGGTACGGTCATTGGGCAAAGAATGGCGCTGCACCGAATGCATTCGAGTTTTACCATGGAAAGTTTACAGGTAGCGGAATGACTATCGATGTCGGCACACTTCCTGATAACGACGAGCGTCTCCCGTCCCATGAATATCACATGTCAAACCTCGTTCCTACCGAAGATGGAAAGTTGCTCTGTGTCGTGATGGATCGACTAACACAGGAAGAGGATCTTCTTCGTGCTCGTTTATGGCGCTGGACTCCGGGCCAACAGCCACAGATTACCGACATGAACTCCATCCGTTCAGAACGCAACAATTGGCACATGGACTCAAGCTTCATCTGTTTGCTCCGTGAAGTTCCGGGTCAAGATAATCCGACTGCCGAGATCGGCCTGATGCCAAACGATGTCGGCGATATTATCTTCTATAATTTCCGCTACGATGAATCGTCAGTCAATCTTCAAAAGAATGGCCGTGAGATTTCGCGCAGTGTGCTCCCGGTTGAAAAGTTTTTCTTCACTGGCATTACGGGTAACCCTAATGGCCCTGGTGATGATAAAGAGACACAATCGACAAATCAGCGCCACGTTAACGGAGGCGACATGATGTTCTCGCGAACCGGTGATTCCGTCGTCTTCATTACCTCGAATGCGCTTACAACTGCCGGAGCTGCCGATTGGTATGCAAGCCCTGAAAATTCAGCTGTCTATATCTATAACATTGCCGAACAGTGGCCGTCAGCAAAGCTTGTCTATAACAATCCTGCCAAGATGGAGCGCCAGCCGATCTTCATGGGAAAACAATGGAAGATCGCAGTGCCGCCGCCGCCGGGGACGATCAATGTCGATAAGACTTCGCTTAACTTTGGTGAGCTGTTCTTGAAGGACAACCCGAGTACAAAGACCATGGATGTTGTCATCACGAATCCGGCGGCAAATGAAGCTTCGGTAACGTCGATCGCAATTTCGGGTACAGGTGAATTGGACTATTCGGTAACAGGCACCACGCCACCGATGACGACACCATTCCCACTTACGGAAGGTCAGAACGTGACAGTTCATGTTGTCTTTAACCCATCGGTATTGGGTACAAGAAATGCAACATTGACGATCCTGTTCGCAAATGGCGATAGTTCGCGGACAGTCAGTCTGACGGGAGTCGGTAAAGCAGACACGACAAGTGGTGGCGCAGTCGATCCGGAAGATCTTGCCGGCTTCAACGTCAGCGTTCATCCGAATCCGTTCTCGGGTGCTGCGAATATTGACATCAGCTACGATCGCCGTGAAGGTCTCGAAGTTCGTCTTGTCGACGTTCTTGGCCGCGAGTACCAGATCGACGCAGATGGCGTTCGTGCGCAGATGCTCTCGAAAGATGCTTCCGAGCAGTTCCGCCTCGATAGCAAGGCGCTCAAGCTCGCTCCGGGCAGCTACACGCTGTTTGTGAAGAATGGCGACCGCTCGATCAGCCGTCAGCTTATCGTCAGCGAGTAAGTATCCGTTAAATCGCTTCTTTTGAAAAGGCGGGCCCGGTGCCCGCCTTTTTCTTTATTTTTGTACCCTATGCCCCACGCTCTCACCCTACTTGTGTCGCTTCTCGTAGCGTTCATGTCCGAAGAGTCAGTGCTATTCATCGTCGATGCCCATCATGACGAAAGCGGCTGGTATGCCGAGCCGATCGTCGCCATCAATGGCGGGAAGCTGCGCGACATCGTCAATCCGTCCGACACGTCATTCGCACCATACAAGAAGTTTACCGCAGAGTATTTCCGTACTGGCAGGCAGTATCAGATATTCCGCAATGATATGCGTCTCGGTGTGATGACGGTCACCGAGCCCGATAGTTTTTTTGCTTGCATGCAGCTTGTTGCAGGAGTAACCGTGAAGTTAGCAGGCCAACATAAGATCACCTCTGGCGAGCCGGCACTTGCCTACGCAGATGCAAAATTGCGAAAGGATTTTGCTACTGCTTCGACGACACCGCAGGATACCGCGCAGGCATTACAGTTAGCACAAAAAGAATTTACGGCTAAGAAGCTTTCGAAAGCGGGACTGAAGAAGCTGCAGCTCAACCGCATTCGCACTGTCGATCTTGATGGCGATGGAAATTTCGAGCAGATCGCTACCTTCGAAACGTCGCGCAGTGTCTATTCGAAGCAGATCAAGATGGACATGATGATGATCTACTTCCTGACGCTCGTGATCGACGACGGGAAGGTCGCCTACAGCTTCTATATCTCCGGTGCCGAGGAAGGGGACGAGCAGGGAAATTTCGCCTCACGGCAGGATATTGCAGGGATCACGGACATCGATATGGACGGCGTTGCCGAGATCGTCTTCCGCAATTTTTACTACGAGGCGTGGGATTATACGATCGTTGGCCGCAAGGCCGGGAAGTGGAAGCAGCAATGGCAGGGTGGTGGTGGCGGATGTTAGGTATATTCGTAACGTGTTGTAAAGCGTCAGGATAAGTATGGAGGCTGTTAAGCCATCGGACTTTAATCGCGAGCTGTTTATTGCTGATCTCAAGGAGGCCATGGCCTTCGTGGAGAACCGCGTGATCAACCGCACCGAGATCGTAGAGCAGATCTTTCTTGCGCTGCTCGTTGGCGAGCACGTCCTGATCGAAAGCCGCACGGGCGTCGGCAAGACGCTGCTTGCCGAGCAGGTCTTCGCCATGTTCACCGGCGCGCAGATCTTCAAGGTCCAGGCCTCGAAAGAGCAGCAGCCGGATACGTATTTCGGCGGACTCGATATCGAGCAGCTCAAGCGCGGTCTCATCATTCATAACACTGCTGGATCGCTTGTCGAAAGTGAGTTCGGCTTCATCGATGAAATTTTCGATGCAAACGACTACACGCTGCGCGCATTACTATCGTGTCTGAATGAGCGCGCCCTCGTTCGCGGCGTGCAGCAGGTGAAGGCGTCGATCCATACTGTTATTGCTGCGACGAACTATCTGCGTATTTCCGAGATCACGGAAGCGTTGCTCGATAGATTCCTCTTTAAGGCGCTGGTGAGCCCCGATAAAGACCCGTTCGTGCAGTACAAGATCGCCGAGCAGTATCTCAAGCGTGGCGGCAACGTGAAGATCCCGCAGAAGCGGATAAACTACGCATCGCTCAAGTATGCGAGCCACATTGTGCATGGCGATATTGCCGACGATAAGATCACGATGTCGCCGGAGCTGGTATACTTTACGAATCTCGTGATTCGTCATTACGAGATCCAGCGCAACCGCATGATGCAGGAGCGGCCGCACGAAGAGCACGTCAAGCAAAAAGATTTTTACATCTCTCCGCGTACGCAGGCGAAGGCGCTCGATCTCGTGCGTGCGCTGGCATTCCTGA
>JANWLI010000188.1 GCA_025450975.1 Candidatus Kapaibacterium sp.
AGGAAGCCCACGCCGACGATCAGCGTAGTGCCGGAATATCCGAACTGACGTACCGTTGCCAGCGCAGCATATGCTGGGCTTAGCACAAAGCTATTGACCTCAACGAGGTCGGTGTTCATTTCAACTGTAAACGTTACGCCTGAAATAGGTACGGCCGTTGCGCCCTGGAGATCGATCGGCACCGTAAACGTTGTCCCTGCCCCTGCGACGAGCGCATTCGAAACCATTGACAACGATAGCTGCGGCACGGCAAGTCCACTGCCATTGAGCACAAGTGGGATCTGATAGATCGTACCGAATTGCTTCGAGTGAAAGTAAAAGATGACATTCGCATCGCGCAGCCCACCAGCCGATGGCGTGAAGATACCCGACACAGTCAGCGTATCGGCAACAGACAAGTCCGTGCCCGAGGGTTGCGTTATCGTATAATCTCCCGAACCTGTCCCGCTTACTACCAGCGAATCGAAATGGACGGTATCGCAGGCAAGGTTGACCAACTGTAATGAGAATGTCGTGTCAAGGCATGTCAGAACTTCGCCAACGTTCCCGGCAATGCCAAGCACTGTCCCGCTGCCATCGACACCGTTGCCACGCAGGGTGAACGTTCGATCTCCATCGTTGGTCGTCAGTGTATACGTTGTCGACTGCTGTCCGGCAAATGTGGGTTTGAATCTGAACACGTATGTAGTACCACTATCACGTGCAAATACGAACGGCGAGAGCGCGCTTGTTATCGTAAAATCTGCTGATGTACCTCCGGAGATCGCACCGCGCAACGAATCGCAACCGAGATTTGAAAAACTGATCGTCGCATCGGCAAAGGAACATGTTGACACGTCGCCGAAGTCGATAACATCTGAAGGTAGCGAGAGGAGCGGTGTGCCCGGAGTGATCGTCGCACCTAGCGAGATCGTCGTATCGAACCGTTCGCCTTTGATCGTTGAGTAGATGCGTATAGTCCGCACAAACGAACCGACCGATTGGGGCACGACGCGAAGTCGCAGCATCGTCGTCGAATCTGTTAAAAGCGATACGCCGTCGGCACCGGTGAGGATCGTAAAAGGCTGATCGATCGAAACGGAATCGATCTTCACCTCGCTGCACGAAATATTGCGAAGGATAAAATTGTATTCCGGCGTATCGCAGAGTGTCGCTTCCATCAGGGGCTGCACCAGGCGAAGCGCACGCGATCCCTGCATCCCTGTTCCGGCGATGGGGATGGAATCGGCGCCGTACGAAGTTCTCACCCGTACAAGCCCGTTATAGGTAGTTACCAGCTGCGGCTTGAAATGGACGAGAAATTTTCGGTTCGTCCCGGGATCCAGCGCAAATGGCTGGAATGAAGAAAGCAACGTGAATGCCGGATCGCTGAGCGTAAGTGATGTCACCTTCATCACCGCACAGCCTGTATTTGTCACCGTGATGACCGCCGAAGAATCGCCGCCACAGATCGATATCGGGCCGAATGCGAGTGTCCGTGATCCCAGCGATGTTGTGATCTGCGGATGATCCGGGATCGCAAGACCCTCGACATTCACCGTGATCACCGTGTCTTCCGGTACAACATCCGATTGTAAAAACGTGATGCGGACCTGCTTCGAACGAGTGCCTACGTCCTGCGGATGAAAGCGCAGTATCAGTGTATCATACCGCTGCGCAGCAGGCGCAAGTAAGCCCGGTGCACGGACAAGTGTCAGCTCATCGTCAAGCACGACATTCGAAACACGAATCGACTCACATCCGGAATACCGCATCGGGACCCTGATCGTCGCACTATCGCATAATTTTGCAGCAGTCGTCGCTGTTGGCGGGATCAGAAGAAATGAGGACTTCACGGATGAGGTCATCAGCCCATCACCGCCATTGGACGTCTTCCACACCCCTCCGGATTTATCGAAGGCATAGACAACTGCTCCGCGACCGGTAACGACGAAACGGGTATCGTTGTAATTTGAAGGCCCTCCAACATTTTTCCACGTATTGCCATTATCACCCGATCGAAAGAGTCCTTTCACCCTTCCCGGAAGTGTATCCTGTCCCTGCACATATATGACACTTCGGCAAACCCGTGACCCACTTATGCCACCAGTAATTCCGTTGCCGGGAAAAAATTGGGGGTTGGAAAACGTCCCACCGTTATCGGTGGTCATACCGATCGCTGACTCTGACGGTGGCCAGAGGTTATCTCGCTCGCTTGCATAAAGCATGCGCCTGCTGATCGGATCGGCAAATGGCGTCCACGCCTCCCGGTTGAACTCAACATCCTGCCACGTATTGCCTCCGTCGACGGTCACCATGATCGGCGAGTTGAGCATGCTCTCACCGGAGTGAATGCCGATATTGTCGTCGAGGAAGTCGATCCCTAACGCGCCGCCGAATGCCTTGATCGTCGTAAAGGTCTTCCCGCCATTTGTCGAGCGCATGATACCGTTAAGGCGGTCGGTAATAAATAGGCCACGACTCGTTTCGCGGATACAAGTTGGATAGACTGCCTGGTACACATATGACCAGCTTCGTCCGCCATCGTTCGTCTTATAAATTCCTGTCCAACCCTGTTCGGGTTCGTTCTTGATCGTTGCCCACCCATTGAAGCGATCGCGAAAATAAATGTCGGTCACCTGGCCGGTGAGTTTTGGATTCGCAAGTACGGACCGCGTCCACGTCTTGCCGCCATCCGTCGTATAGTAGATCTGCGCCGAACCACCTATACTATAAAATCCTGTACCGATACACCCCTCGTTCTCATTGAAAAAGAATCCAGAACTCACGACGTTTGGCGCGCCAAATACACGTTGCCAGTTCTGCGCGAAGAGGACGGAGTTAGAACACATGAGGAGTATGAAGGCTACGATCTTCACCGGAGTACAAAGAATGGGAGTGGAGGTCCGCCACCGGCTACATGCAAATAGTATATGCCCGATGAAAATGATGATAACGCTACGGAGGTAATGCTCGCGCCGCCTAGCATTACTGAGAGGATGGGTCTTCCATCTGCGGTATAGATCTCGCCGAAGCGATCTGTCTCGTA
Source organism: Candidatus Kapaibacterium sp. (assembly GCA_025450975.1). Taxonomy (GTDB): domain Bacteria; phylum Bacteroidota; class Ignavibacteria; order Palsa-1295; family Palsa-1295; genus JANWLI01. The sequence continues at coordinate 3,029 of JANWLI010000188.1, forward strand.
ACGAGATCTGATCTGCAACCCTCTGGAGACAACAGTGGAGAGCAACTCGATCAGAGATTGTCCTTTGTCCGGTGTTACCGATGCAACAATCTGCTCGAAGGTCCCTTCTCCAATAAGCGAAACATACCTGACCCCTTCGCTCGTATAGATCACCAGCGACTCGAGGTACTTCTGCTTCTTTTTCGGAGAGAAGGTTACATTGAAATACGCTCTGTTGCCGCCGGGCACATGTATTGGAAAAACATATCCGGAAACATCGAACACATCCGGCAATGTACTCACCACTGAATCGATGCGAAACGCATCGCATCCAAGATTCAGTGTCGAGACAGATTTTATCAGCTGCTCGCTTGTATCGAGAATGCCATACGTAATATTATCGGTATTAAGCGAAAGCTCGGCAGGACCGGTAACACCGCGGCCAACAACATACGCTATTTGCGTTTCCGTCTGATTCGTGATCAGTGACCGGAAGATAATGCGTATCCGCGCAGTATCGTAGCCTACTTTTGTCGGCTTGTACATGCCGGTTACAGTGAACTCGCCGGCACCAATTGTTCGCGGAGTGAACGCTGCAGAAAATCCATTGCCTTCGATCGTAAGATTATCTACACGGATCCCGGTACATTCTGTATAACCGACATACATCTTGAACGGAGTTGCCTTCCCTCCGCCACAGGCGGATGCCACGACACCGGTATCGGCACGTAACGATACTTTCGAAGCGATCGAATCGATAATAAGGCCGTCAATGCTGGCGCGATCCACATACAAATTATATTCTTTATCGAGCCAGAAGATCGATGAGCCCCGGTCGACAACACGAATTTGCTTCAAACCTTGATTGTAGACCGGCCCTTCTCCGACCATCTGCAGACTTACTCCATGATCGGTTGAACGTATGAACTCAAAAACCGAAACATTGTCATTAACGATGTAGAATGTTCCGCTGCAATCGCGTGTGCCATAGACACTGCCGGAGACATCGAAAAAGATTGGCGTTGTGAGTGGCGTCCAGTTCTTTCCGCTGTCACGGGAGATCAGTACAGGACTGCCACCGGCTACGACAACACCACCGACAGTGTCGAGATATAGTGTCCCTCCTGCAGTGAGGTCCGCCTTCTTTACCCAACCTAAACCACCATTGGTAGAATAGTAGAGGGCAGTGGAGGAAGCTGCAATGATCTTGTCGCCGTACCCAACGACTTCCTGTATAGGCTTGAGCGTGTCTATTCCCACACCGGGAGTAAACGTGCCTCCGGCAAGGCTATGAAGCAGCTGTTTGCCGCTCTGCACAAACACACGGTTGGTGGTCACTCCTACTACTTTTGCATTCGCATCTGCGAGGATCTTCTGCCAGAATTCCCATCCACCCGATGACTTATAGACGCCATCGTTACCTACGGAGATATACGCAACGTCTTTATCTTGTATAATAAGCGAGGTGATCGCATTCGGAAAGTTGATGATACCGAATTCCCTCCCGTTATCGATACGCATAACGAGCGGAAGTCCGTCGAGCGCGGCAGCAAGCCCGAGACGTGGCGTCAGCATATCGAATGCCGTTATCCAACGTTCCGTGATCTTTTCCCATTTGGCAAAAGAGCTAGTACCGGCTAGAAGTAGTAATAGGGTAAGTGTTCTCGAAAGCACCACTATTGAAAACGCTGTTGCAACGCTAAAGTTACCGCATTTTAGGCCTGGACTGCCCCTGTAGGCTGAGCCAGGAGGTCGATTCGTAGCGGAACGTCAGCTTTTACGATGTTGCTCGGAGTGCTTTTATTACCCGCAAGGTCATACGCCTTAATATAATAGGCATACTGGCGGCCACTCATGGTAAGATTGTCGGTATACATGGTAACCTGCACCGAATACAGGTGAGAGAAGTTCTTGCCGCCGTCCTCCGAACGCCATATTTCATAGCCCGCCACTTCCTCGTTATCGGTGGCCTTTTCCCAATTGAGCCGGATCTGATTCGTCCGGGCAAGCACTTTTAGTGACTCTGTAGAAGGCCATTCAGGAGCTACGGTATCGTCCGAGAGTGGCGCCTGAATATGCCCCTTCGGCCAGAGACCACACACAACTTTATGAAATGTCTCGTCAAGCGCTTTGCAGACATTCCAGTAAATACACTTCATGATCGTATCCGCACGTCCTTCGCGGATCTTCTTCGGGATATCCGGATCGGCTAGAAGCGCGCGTGCCATACCGATGAGATCCGCTTTGCCTTCCTGTAATACTGACTCGCCAAGCTCGGGAGTGCTGATCTTTCCTGTTGCGATGACCGGAGTCTCGAGTCCCTGGCTGCGGATCATTCTGCGCGCTGCATCTGCCATGTGCAGATTATACGCATCGGGGTAATCTGCCGGCGGCATACACCGATCGCCGGAGTAGCCGGTGTACGGATAGAGCACTTCGCCATCACGATGAATTGCGTCTTCAAACTTCCCACCCGCCGATAGCGAAATATAATCAACTCCAGCCTCAGCCATACGCAAGGCGATGAGCGCCGACTCTTCCGTTGTATATCCGCCCTTAATACACTCCTCGCCTAAGAACCTGATACCGACTGCAAAATCATCGCCGACGTGCTTGCGCACCTGCTGCACAACTTCGAGCGGAACACGGAGTCTGTTCTCCAGCGACTTACCCCCGAACTCATCCGGACGTCGATTGCGCTTCGACAAGAACGAACTCATCGTGTACGCATGCGCCATGTGCATCTCCACGCCGTCAAAGCCGCATTCACGCGCACGCGCAGCTGCTTCTCCGTATTGCTGGATGATCAGACGGATATCGTCATGCGTAAGATCTTCGATCTTCTGCCGCCAGCCAGAGCGGGCGATCTTAAGGAAGTGGATGATCTGCGGGACAACCTTTGACGGGCCGTTATCGTGAACACGTTTGGCAAGATCGGTAAGCCCCGGCTTATATTCCTCACCACAGATGCGAAGTAGCGGACCCGACTTCGCATTATGCACTGCCATCGCCTCGACAACGATAAGACCGATCTCGCCCTGAGCGAACCGGACGTACCGATCGACGATATCCTGATTGACAAATCCGTCCTCGCCGGATAACCGCGTCACCATTGCCGGCACAACGAACCGGTTGGGCAAGGTCATCGACTTGATCGTGAATTCGGAGAGCAGTTTTTCGAACATCGGGGAAGTAAACAAAATATGGCCGAATCTATTCAACCATATTATACGGTCATCGGAACGTCCATCAACAGGAATTCTGCGTCCGTAGAAGCCTTGAGCACGATCTTCTCCGTATCC
>JANWLI010000189.1 GCA_025450975.1 Candidatus Kapaibacterium sp.
AACCTCACGATCGCCAGCGCGCTCATTGCAAGCAGCCTGGATTTTACCGGCAAGCGCAACAAAGTTGTTTTTACCGAGCTGCATTTTCCGACGATCAGCTACGTCTGGCACGGCTGGCAGAAGTACGGCGCGAAGGTGCATCTGGTCAAGAGCGACGACGGCATTCATGTCGATGTGCAGAAGATCTGCGACGCGATCGACGAAGAGACGATGATCGTGCCGATCTCGCATGTGTATTTCCGCTCCGGTGCGTTGCAGGATATCAAGACGATCATCGACCACGCGCATGCGAAAGGTGCGCTCGTCATGGTTGATTCGTATCAGGCAGCGGGCGTTGTGCCGATCGATGTGAAGGCGCTTAATGTAGATATCCTCGCATCGGGAGTCCTGAAGTGGCTTTGCGGCGGTCCGGGTGCTGCGTTCATGTATGTACGACGCGACCTGCAGGAGCGCTTCCAGCCTGCGATCCGCGGCTGGCTTGGCGATAAGGAGCCGTTCGATTTTATAATGCCCGACGTCAACTTCGCCGATGGCATGCACCGCTTCCTGACGTCGTCGATACAGGTGCCGTGCCTCTACACTGCAGTGCCGGCGCTGAAGATGATGGGCGAGATCGGCATCGACAAGATCCGCGAGAAATCGCTTGCAATGACGCAGCGCATCTTCGATAAGTGCGATGAGTATGGCTTCAAAGTGAACTCGCCCCGCGAGGCGCATCGTCGCGGTGGCGCGATGACCGTCGATCCGAATGGCATCAAGCAGGGTAAGTTGTCGACGAAAGAGGTGAACGACGAGCTTATCCGCCGCAGGTTTATTACCGACTACCGTCCGCCGACCGGCATCCGCATTGCACCGCATTTTTACAACACGATGGACGAAGTCGATGCAGTGATCGACGAGATGAGGAAGATCTGTGGATGAAGGTTCGGGACGTCATCAAGCTTTTGGAACAAGATGGGTGGTTCCTTGTTAAAACAAAAGGAAGCCATCGAAATGAAAAAGTACTTAATTATAACTGAGCCAACAGAAACAGGATACTCCGCCTATTCCCCGGATGTACCAGGATGTGTTGCTACCGGAGCAACGGAGGACGAAGTCTCCAAAAATATGCTTGAAGCGCTGGAGTTTCACTTTGAGGGGATGCGCGAAGATGGTGAGGAGATTCCCGAACCGAAGGCGCATGCACATTATCTTGAGCCTGCCATTTAACAGTGAGTAACAATTCGCAGTACACCGAAAAGCAGATCAAGACGCTTGGCATCATCTGCATTGCGATCGCCTGTGGTGGGACGATCATTGCGCTCGTTGCCGTCTTTATCGGGCAGGGAAATATGGACATGGCGACGCAGCCTGAAGATATGCAGTCGCTTCGCGTTGTGCATCTGATCCTTGGCGGCGTTGCGATCTTCTCGGCGAGGCTTGTCGGCGAGAAGATGCTTGCGGGAAAGATGACGCCGCCCGGCGAGGCGCCGCAGCCGTTCTTTCAGCGATATCAGTCGTCGGCGATCATCCAGCTTGCTGCCATCGAAGGTCTGACGCTCTTCGGCGCCGTGATCGTGATGACGACGCCTGCATCGGTCGTTGCCAATGACCCCACCTACTATCTCCACCTGACGCCACTTGTGCTTCTGTGGCTGCGGGCTTTGCAGCTCTACCCGACGCAGGATAAGCTTGAGATGGCAGCTCGGATGTATCAGCAGTAACCTCCATGCCCCCAGATCCGCAGGTTGTTAATTTCGAGCGTCGACGCGTGAAGTACGCGTGGATCTACGTTAACTACAAGCTCGAAGTGAAGGTCGTTATTCCGCTGCGGTTTAAAGAAGCCGATATTGCAGCGTTCATCCGCGCGAAGTCGCCGTGGGTGCAGAAGAAGCTCGATCATTTCCGTAAGCTGCAGACTACCGCGCCGGCGCCAGCAAGCAACGAGCTGGTGCACTTCGACAAGATCGTCGCGGCAAATTTCGACACGTCGGATCCGTCCGCGCTCGAAAAATGGTACCGCGCGGAAGCGAAGAAGCATTTTGCGCAGCGCGTTGCAGAGCTTGCCTCGTACCATGGCTTCACCTATAACCGGATCTCGATCCGTTCGGCGAAGACGCGCTGGGGCAGCTGCTCAGCGAAGAAGAATCTGTCGTTCAACTGGCGGCTGATGAAAGCGCCGGAGTATGTCGTCGACTATCTCATCCTCCACGAGCTTGCGCATACGGTCGTCCTCAACCACTCACGCAGATTCTGGCAGCTCGTGGCAAAGGTCTGCCCGCGCTACGAAGAAGCCAAAGCGTGGCTAAAGAAGAACGGTCCGATGCTGTGAGCCGTGGTTACGTTTCCTGAACGGCTTTATGTAAGAACTCCGAAGCCTTCCGGAGGGCTTCGGTAAAGGCCTCCAGGTGGCTCTCGAATACCAAGATCCTGCTGTATTCGTTCTTATCGCCTACTTTGCGGCTTTCGTTGATGACCAGAAACTTCGCGCCCTTGACCGATTCCTTCACATCGAAGAAATACGTTTTATTGCCAAAGGTGGCGCGCTCTTTGAAGATGTCTTTATTATTATGCTGTTTTTCCATGACTTTATAATGATAGGTGCCCGTAAACACGAAATGAATATATAATGCATTTTCACGAAATGCAATAGGTGCCCATCATTTTTTTTGAGATTTTTTTTGAGGAAGGCAAGCTGGTAAAGTATTCGCTGGTTCTTCCGCTAGTGTGTTTTCGCATCTTTCTTTTTGGAGTAGATGCGATATTTCCCCGATGCAAGTTTGCGGATCATTCTGTAAAAATAAAAAAAGCGGATAATCTCCAGGCAACTCGGATCCCTGTATTCCTACAGGAGAACGTTAAACCTAAAGGTTACCCGCATTCAATTTTTCAAGATTAAGAGCGGATAAGCCTAAGCGTTGATCGTTCACTCCGGTACTAGCCTTTGTGAAGCATCAAATCTTTTGCTTATCCGCATTGAGCTTTCAAAAATTTCGGATAAACACAAGATGCATTGGTCTTCATGTCACCACGAGAACCTGTGGATCCCGTGTTTATCCGCTTTCAGCTTTTTTCAAGATCGCTACTATACTTAGTACAAAGGATGTGCCACATAATAGGCTATTTCGCGTGTATAGACCGTCTTCGCTCGCCCCAGATCGTCATGCCAAAAAGTGGTGCTAATACGCAGAAATTAAAGACCCCTGCCAGGATCGGGATCACGCCAATAATCGCTACGATTGGCCCTGCTCCGAGATCGAGCCCCAGCCATAAGAGTAAGCCTCCGAGTACGATCCTGACGGTTCGGCCAATATTACTGCGCATGAATGATACGAAATTGTTCATTAGAATTCTTTATTTGTAATGTTACCTTTTCTGAGGCAATTTGTATACCGCTTCAAAGGAGTTCGTTTTCGGGTGTAATAACAGGTCCATTAAGTCGTATCAAGACTAATGTGTTAAATTTTGCCGTTCGGAGCATTAAATTTCTTTATTACTGGGTTACGTAATTGATTAAGTTTTCAGGTATATTGGCTTTGATCGATCTATGGACTTGACAAAGGTGGACCGGATGAAAAAAGTGCTGATGTTCGGAGTAGCGATCGTTACGGTCTGTTTATATGGGTGTGCCAAACTGATGGAAGATCAGCCGGGTACTGCAGACTCTACACAGCTCTCTCAAGATAGCCAATCGGTCGAAACGGCAGCTGCCTCGAAGCCGGCAAAGGTCCCGGAGCGTTTTCTAAATTTCTATAATAAAGAGTTTACGGGTACGGTCGGCGTTACCGGAGGTGCTACGCATTCGATCGATGTCGAAATGATCATGGATGTTGCCGTCGAGCTTCGTTCTGAGGCCGACGTTGTGTTTATCATCAAGAAGGACGGTATTGATATTACCGAAGAAGCTGCGAAGAACTGGTCGGGACGTCTTGTACCGGGCAGATACATGTTTGCCGTGCTTCCGGGGTCGAAATCGACGAAATTCGAGCCGTATACGCTTTCAATCAGCGAGAATTAAGACAAAAGGGAATTCTTTGTGTTCTTATTTCTTTGTAAACTGGCAAGGAGATAGTTTCTCATGCGTCGTCACTTAGCTCTTATCCTGGTACTCCCTACCGTACTCGTTTGTGCTTATCATGCCAATGCGCAGTCGATGTACTATTACAACGATAAGCAGGATTCTGTACCGATCTGGACAAAGAAATTTGCCGATTCGTTGACAAAAGAATTCGAGCTAAAGGGAAGAGGATTTAGTGCACCGCTCTGGCCGAACCAGCAGCAGAAAGAGTTTTTGCCCCGCTATCCATATCCCCAGTACTTCAACGACCCCAGACTTCCCGGTATTCCGCTGCCCGATCTACGGAATCAGCGTAACAACGAGCCTTCGCCGCGTGTCATACCCAAGCGTGACGGCAGAGACCTGCGGAATTTCCCTGGCTGGCGGATCGAGAAGCTCAAGAACTTTGCGAAAGTATAATTAGAAAAGGGATTGTAATCATGACTTCATTCAAGCAAATTTCACGAATCCTCGCAGTGCTGGTCATCGCAATTGCTGCGAATGCGTATGCAGCCGATTATTTTCTTAAGCTCGGTGACATTAAAGGTGAAACCAAGGATCGCATCATTCGTTGCCCCGATGGCAGTTGCGTCATCGACGATCTGCCTTCGGGTGACTTTACGGTTACCATGTGCGATGCACAGGGCAATCCAGTGACATCGTCCGAAAATGTGAAACTGTATGTACAGTTCAATCCGAAGGAAATGTCTGTGGCAAAATCGTCATCAACACCGACACGTACGACGACGACGAGCACGACCGGCACTGTAACCGGCAGCGATGTTGTTGCTCCGCGCGATGTGGCGACCGGACAATCGACCGGCAAACGCCAGCATAAGCCGATCAAGATCACCAAAGAGTGGAATGCTACAACGCCGAAACTTGCGATGAAGACACCTACTGGTGGAGATAACAACTCCGTGATCCGCTGGACGCTTGAAGTCAGGGTCGATCGGATCGAAATGAAATAATTTTTTGGAAAGATTTTCATGAGACGTATTTCCGGTGTGCTTATCCTCGTTGCGCTGTTCGCAGCGGCATCTGCATATGCGTGTACTGATCCTGCGTCGAAAAAAGCGGTGAAGTCGGCTGACGATGCATCGATCGTGTTCGAGTATTTCCGTCCGGCAAAGCTGCAGGAGAAGAAGAAAGTGACCCGGACGATCGCACAGATTGCCGACAGCATTCTCACGAGTGCTCGCCAGAAGTATGAAGCTGAGACTGCGAATAACACTTCGTCCAATACTGCACGTATTACTGCCGATACAAAAGGCACGTCAAAGCTTTACCGTGAGCGCGCCGAAGTCGAACTGTTCCGTATTAAGAGTTGGGCCGATTCGATCTGTAATTCCTTCCGGAGAGGGACCTACAAGATCGGGCCAGAAGATGCACCAAGATAAGAGGAGTTATCTACCATAAAGGAACGGGTGGGGCAGGAGTCCTCGCCCGTTTTTTTTTGTTGGCTTTTTCATGGAGCAACAAGCTACAGTTTTGAGCGAAGAAGTCGAGTCGGGAAAGGTCTACGCATTCCAGGGAGTGCTTCCGACCGTTCATCCGTCGTGTTTTCTCGCTGCCGGGTCCCGTGTAATCGGCGATGTCGTGCTTGAAGAGAATGTCAGCATCTGGTTCAACGTCGTCATCCGCGGCGATGTGGAGCGCATCCGCATCGGTAAGAATACGAATATCCAGGATAATGTCGTGATCCACGTAACGCACTTCAAGAATCCGACGAAGGTTGGCGAGAACGTCACTGTTGGCCACTCAGCCGTGCTTCATGGCTGTACGGTTGAAGATGGCGCCCTCATCGGTATGAATGCCGTCGTCCTCGACCGCGCAGTGATCGGCAAGGGAGCGCTTGTTGCAGCGGGGGCAGTCGTCACGCCGGGCACGCATATTCCCGATGGCATGCTGGCTGCCGGTATTCCGGCGAAAGCTGTTCGTCCGCTCAAAGACGGCGAGCGCCAGATGGTCGAAGAGGGATCGACAAACTACATGATGTATGTGCAACACTACCGCGACGAGCTGCCACCGAAGGAGTGGGGCGTAGGGAAGTTTGCTGTCTGAACTGGGATTTGTGGGATTAATAAGATTAATGAGATCAAGCTTCGTACCCTTCGTTTACCTTCGTTTACTCTGTGCTAAAATTGCTTGTTGCATAGTACTGTTTCTGTTTGTTTCGGAATCTCGCGCGCAACAGTATCCCTCGCTCTTTTGGGAGATCACCGGAAAGGGCTTGTCGCAGCCGTCCTACCTCTATGGTACGGTGCATTCGTTCGATAGCAACGCCTTCCGCTACGTGCCTCAGATCGCGCCGAAGATCGCACAGGCCGACATGTTCGCCATGGAGATGATCATGGACCTGCAGAATATCAACTTTGCAGAATTGATGCAGCATGCCATGATGTCCGGGGATACGACCATCATGATGCTCCTTGATACCGCTGAGTACAACAAGTTAAACCGCTATGTGACCGATTCCATCGGCTTGCCGATGATGCTGCTCACCAAGATCAAGCCCTTCTTCCTGATGGCAATGCTCATGGAAGATGCCACAACAAAAGACGCTGCCCGATTCCTTGACGACAGCCTTTCGCAGATCGCGAAGCTCGCCGGGAAGAAAGTCGTTGGGATCGAAACGATGCAGGAGCAGATCGGCGCCATCGACGGCATTCCCCTCCGCGAGCAGGCACGCATGCTGATGCAGGAAGTGGATTCGGCGATAGCGAACTCCTCGTCGGCGGAGATGGACGATTTCATTGGCCTCTACGTAGCCGGTTCTCTCGACACGCTGCACGCGATCTATATGGAAAAAGAATTTTCCGACGCATTCCAACTTGCCTTAGTTGTCGACCGCAACCACCGCATGGCTGATCGTATTGAAAAATATCTTGCCGACAAAGTTCGTATGTTCGTAGCCGTTGGTGCGTTGCATCTTCCCGGAGATGAAGGCGTGATCAACCTTCTGCGGAAGAAAGGTTTTACGGTTACACCCATCAAACTGAACTAGCATGCTCAATTGGATATGGCTGGGACTGATCGTCATAGCCATCGTCGTTGCCGGCGGAAGAGATATCAGCGAATTCTCGGGCGACCGGTTTCGCAATGAGAAGCCTCTCGTCATTCGCAAGACCGACAGCGTTTCCCTAACCGGATTTATCACAAAAGTAAGTCTGACCGATCATTACGGCGAAGACGTCGGAATGACTGTCGATACGCTTCCGGTCACATTGGAAATAGATGGCAGCGGCAGGATCGTTGCCATGGTGCTTCCCGAAGCTGCGCCGAAAGTCTGGAAAGAAATTGCCGAGGTCCACGGCGACGGTACGAAGATCACCGGAGAAGGCTTTCACTTCGATCACTACGACATTACGTTTACGCCCCAGCCGGTGTACTTCCGCTTCTTTGCCAAGATCACCGATAGCCTTGTAAAATCCGTCGAGACGGCTGTCACGCTTGCACTCGGTCTGATCGGTATCATGGCGCTCTGGCTCGGCATCATGAAGATCGCCGAAGCTGCAGGATTTGTCACCTTGCTTGCGAAGATGGCGCGGCCACTCATGGTGCGCCTCTTCCCGGAAGTACCGCCTGAACATCCTGCAATGGGAGCGATGCTCTCGAACATGGCCGCAAATTTCCTCGGGCTCTCCAATGCTGCAACGCCGCTCGGCCTGAAGGCTATGGAAGAGTTGAACAAGTTGAATCCTGTCAGTGGCACGGCAACGAATGCGATGTGCATGTTCCTGACGATCAATACGAGTGCGATCACGCTCATTCCGGCGACCGTCATTGCCGTGCGCGCATCGATGGGCTCGCAGGATCCGACAGACATTATCGTGCCGACGCTGTTTGCGACGATGATCGCACTCACCTGCGGCGTCTTCTTCAATCGCTTTATTCAGCGGTTCTTCCCGGTGAAGCCTGCTGAAGTGAAAGGAGGAGCTGCAGCATGATCGAAGTCATTAAAGTATTCTCCATTCTCGCAGTGCCGATGGTCGTGCTCATCATTGTCGTGATGGGCGCGATGCGCAAGGTGAAAGTGTACGAAGTATTTGTCGAAGGTGCGAAGGAAGGCTTTAACACTGCTGTTCGCATCATTCCGTATCTGGTTGCCATGCTTGGTGCGATCGGCATGTTCAGGGCGTCGGGAGCGATGGATTTTCTCACGGGCCTCATCGCGCCCGTCACCAACCTGATCGGCTTACCGAGCGAAGTATTCCCGCTTGCCGTGATCCGCAATCTCTCCGGCTCTGGGTCGCTGGGCTTGATGACAGACTTAGCGCAAACGCACGGACCCGATTCATTCATCGGCAGACTTGCTGCGGTGATGATGGGCAGCCACGAGACGACATTCTACGTACTGGCAGTCTACTTCGGCTCAGTCGGTATTAGCCGCGTCCGTCATGCGCCGCTTGCCGGCATCTTCGCCGATATCATCAGCGTCATCGCAAGCGTGATCCTGGTCCGGGCGATCTTCTTGTAGGAATTAGCGAGTAACGATCACCTTGCCGGTCTGAACACCTGTAGAAGTGCTCAGACGATACGTATATGCTCCTGCAGTAAAGGCTGAAGCGTCGAGCGATGCTGTGTGTTCTCCGGCATTCGATAGACCATTTGCCAGCACAGCGACTTCCTGTCCGAAGAGATCGTAGATCGATAACCGTACATGATCAGCAGAAGGCAGCGAGTAGGTGATCTCTGCACGTTTGGAAACCGGGTTCGGAGAAACTGATACTTGCATTTGCGACGATCCGCCGGCAACGCTTGCAGCAGGCTTGTAGATCTCTCGTAGCAGTGCAAGGGCGTAATCGTTGATCGAGATGTCGCCTTCAAAGCTGCCGGAGTTCATATAGAGGACGAAGGAAACGCTGTCAATAGGATTGTTGAACATGTTTGAGTAGAATCCGAGGAGTCCGCCCGTATGTCCGTAGAATGATCGCGAGCCGAAGGGGACGCGAATGGTACCAAGCCCGTAGCGCGTGCCATCGGGCCAGGTCTTGAGTTTGATCATCTGCGCCTTCGTAGAATCGGTAAGAAGATTGCTTTCGTACAGCGCCTTCACCCACAGGGCAAGGTCTCGTGGAATGGAGACATTGCCGCCTGCAGCATCGGCCATGGAAAGCTGCCCCGTTTTTTGGATATCAGCAAGATCTACCATCGGCACGTTCTGCGCCGTATCAAACCAATTATGAGCGAACTCGCCAACGATCGAATCCTTCCAGCCGACAAACGTGCTTGTAAGACCAAGCGGTGTGAAGAAGCGGCGGCGCACTTCCGATGCGAAATCGGCGCCCGCAGCTTTTTCGGCGATCATGCCAAGCAGGAGAAAGTTTGTGTTTGAGTAACGGTAGGACGTGCCTTGCTTGAAGTTCGGTGCACCAATGTATAACGAGAGGATTTCCGTCGGCGTCCATACTTTCTCCGGTTCATAGAAGTAGGCGCGCGAGATGATCTGAAGGAGCGGATCGTCGTTGAGGTAATCGTAGATGCCGCTCGAGTGATCGAGCAGTTGACGAATCGTGATCGTGCTATCGATATTCGCAAACCTCGGTACCCACTTCCAGAGCGAATCGCCGAGCGAAAGCTTGCCTTCTTCGGCTAACTGCATGATGAATGCAGTCGTAAATGTCTTGGTATTGCTGGCGATCTCAAAGAGGTGGTGGCTTGTGAGCGGCACGCCGGGATGCGATTCTCCGACGGCGCCGGTCCAGATCGGCTGTCCGGGCACGATGATCGCAGCCGCGACGCCGTGCTTGCCGAACTGCGTCGTTTTCGCGTAGAGCGAGTCGAGCGCATGCTGCAGGCGAGCAGGAAGCGTCTCGTCAATGGCCAGAATGCGTTGGCCAATGCTGCTAAGATCAGGTACAGGCAGACGCTCGGTGCGGAGTGCCGGGTTCTCGACGGAAACGATCGGCGCAAAGCGCTCGAACTGTGCAGAAGCGGAGAGCCCAAAAAGGAGGGCGAAGGCAGTTAATATGAGGATTTTCATAGCGTAGCTGAATGAAGAGTAAAAAAGCCCTTTTGCGGTAATTCAATTCCCATAAATCATCGATCCGAAGTGGATAGTAAAGAAAAGGTTATCCCGTGCAAGGTATTCGTAACTTTGACCCATGAAGTTTGTTGCCGTACTACTCCTTATCGGGATCGCCGGGTTTGCCGCGGCGCAAAACCTTAGTGGTGAGGCCGAGCACTCGCAGGATAAGAGCACAGAGTATAATGGCATCGGCGGGTCGATCGGGGCAAGCATCTTTAAGGGAAAGCCGTACCTCCTCCTTGGCTTTGCTCCGCAGTTCGAGTATGGGAAATGGGGATTCGGGATCGACGGCGCGATCCGCATCTCAAACCAGGGGAAGCTTCGCAAGGAAGATTTCGATGAGTTGTATGACGCCGTCCGCTTTATCAACTTTGTTCGCTTTGGAAAACCGAACGATAATTTTTATGGGAGAATCGGCGGAATCTCACGTGCGACGTTGGGGCACGGATCGATCATCGATAATTACTCCAATAACTCCTCGTATGACGATCGCAAGATCGGCGCTGCTGCCAAGGTCGATATTGGTTTTATTGGTGCCGAAGCGCTCTCATCCGACATTTTCAGTCAGACGCTCTTAGCCGGCCGCGGCTTCACGCGTCCATTCCATCTTACGCCGCTTGGGTTGATGTGGTTCTTTAGCAATATTGAGATCGGCGGAACGGCTTCGTTCGATTTTGACGATAATGCATCGCGCGTCATTCCAAATCATGAACCGTATGTTTCTGTCATAAAGGTGAAGGATCATCCCTCCGATGCGGAGTTTCGCGATTCGCTGGTTGTCAATCGTGATTCAACCGATATTGGCATCCCGCTGGAGATCTTCGGCCTCGATGCAACGGTCAAGGTTTGGGAGTCCGATAATGTCGAAGGCCGTGTCTACGGCGACTTTGTAAAGATCGTCAATTTCAATCAAGGGTTTATCTTCGGTGCACGCGCAAGTTTCAAGCCCGATTCGACGAAGTTTGTCGATCTGCGGTTCGAGCGTCATCTGTTCAAGAATTACTTCCTGCCAAATTACTACAACTCGTTCTACGAGCGCGAGCGCTATAATGACGATGTGACAACGTTAGATTACATAACGAAAGCGACACGTCTTGCCGATACGACGTCGGGACAGGGAAATGGATTTAAGTTTGGGTCGTTCTTTCGGTTCGACCGCGACATTGAAATTTCCGTCGAATACGCGCATCTCGATAACATCGATAATCGCGACCTGATGAATATCCTGCTGACCTTTCCCGATCTCTGGCTGGATTTCTTCGGGTCTATCACCTATCAGCGCCGTAATATCGAGGATCCATCGGACTATTTCGGCTTCGATGAAAATACGATCGCTCAGGCGCGCTTGTCGTACCAACCATGGAAGTTTGTTGTACTCTCGCTGATCACCCAATGGACCTTTGAGCGGGATGAGAATAATCACGTCTCAACGCAGACGCGTATCGAGCCAAAGGTAACGTTTATCGCAAAGTTCTAGAATGCATCGCCGCGGAGGCGGCGTGCGCGCTTGCGGGCCTCGGCAACCAGGGAAGACTTCGAATGCCGCTCTAAAAACTCCTCGTACAACTTCTGTGCAGCCTGCGGCTGCTTCAATTCCGTCTCGGTGATCTCGGCGATCTTAAATCCTGCACGGTCGACTAGCGGACTCGTCGTCATCTTCGTTTGCATGTTCTCAAGGATCCGGATCGCATCCTGCGGCTTGCCGGTCTTTACCAGCAGTTCACTTTCGCGAAGGATCGCATCGTCGGTGATCGGCGCATTTGGCGCCGACTCACGGATCGACTGCAGCGCAGAGATCGCCGTCGGATACTCTCTACCAAGCGCTGCCTGCTCGGCCTTGACGAAAATCTTTAGGGAGACACCTAGCGCATCGCGATTATCTTCGATAAAGCCTTTAAGGGCGATCGCATCGTTGGATTGTTCGCTTTCGGCGTCTTCGGATATCGCGCCTAACTGTGCGAGCGCCGTGTCAAAATCGCTACGGTAGTAGGCAAGACGTGCGCGCTCGAAGTCAATGCGTTTACGCACGTCAAGGTCTTCCGGACGGTTGCGCTTTTCGAGATGATCGGCGACAGTGGCAAGCGTGCGCAACGCGCCGTCGTAATCCGAACGGATCAGGGCGATCTCTTCGAGTGCGAAGAATGCATCACGAGCACGCTCATTATAGCCATTCGATTTCTGGGTGCATTGCTCGTACAGAGATTTTGCCAGCTCCAGATCAAATGCATTTTTGAAGGCGAGGTCGGCGCCGCGAAGCAAGGCTTCAAGCACAAGATCGTTTTCGCGATGTGAATCTGCAAACCCTTTGAATTGCTGTGCAAGCGTTACGTACTCCTGCTACGACGCATTGCGCGAGATCAGGTAGCTTGCTTCGGTCTTGAGTGAGCCGAGTTCGGCCTGCGAGATGAAGTACTGGCGGCGCTGGTCGTTACCGGCAGATTTCTTCAGGCGCACAACAGCTTCTTTATACGCATCGACGGCAACATCGAGCGCACCTTCGGTGCGGGCGCGTTCGGCAAATTGAAGCAGTTCGTAGCCCGATACTCCCTGGCTTGCGCGCTCATCAAGCTGTTGCATGACCCCGAGCGCACTGCGATACTCTTTTAACTCGCCGTAGCTCCAGGCGAGAAGTCGTAGCTGTGGAAGCGCCGCATCTTTGGTGTCGACTGCCGAGACGATGGCGCGAAGCATTTTTGTGCGCACGGTCGTGTCGGCGCCAAAGTAGGCGATGCGCTGCTGGATGTAGTTGAGCATTGCATCCGAAGTCTTCAGGATCGAGACATATTCTTTCGTGCCCTCTTCGTAGCGGCCAAGCTTGTAGTACAGACTTCCGAGTTCGCCGGTGAGGAGGTCGCCTTCAGACGATTCTTTGCGTGCACGCTTGAGAAATTCCAGCGCTTCTTCGGCATAGGAAACTTCGAGCATGGAGCCAACGATGCCAACGGTCCGCGAATAGGGCGGCATATCTGCCGCCGCAGCTTCGGCGCGATTAAAAACTTCGAGTGCCTCGGCTCGCTTGTTCTGCTTGGCGATCGTCTTTGCAAGCGAGAGCAGATGCTCAAATTGTTCTCCGTCAAACTCAATCCGCTTGCGCAGCACGTTCTCGGCTTCGGCGAAATGCTTGGAAGTATAGAGTACGCGGAAATATCCTTCGCTAATTTCCGGAACCTCGGGATGAGCTTTGAATAGCTCGGCATAGAGTCTGATGGCGTTCTGTAAGTCGCGTGTTTCCTCGTAAATACGGGCCAGGCGCAGATTTGAGACGTAATCGTCCGTATGGGGCTGGGCCAATATTGGGAGGGCCGCTATCAAGATGCCAAATGCTAAGAGGCGCTTCATACGTTGTTTTCTTACGCCTAATAACACGAAAAGTAACTCAATAGGGTTCAGCGTTTACCGGGGAGCGGTATTTTTGCATCCATGACCTACGTTGCTCTGAAAGCGGACTGGAAAAAGGGAAAATCTGTTCCGGTCTACCTGTTCTTTGGCGAAGTGGAGTTCCTCCGCCGCGAGGCACTCGATCTGGCCCTCGAGACCTTTGTGCCGGATGTTGCGACGCGGTCATTCAACTACGATGTTTTTTACGGGGCCGAGTCGAAGGTCTCGGACGTCCTCGGGTGCTGCGCCTCGTTTCCCGTGATGGCCGAGCGCCGTCTCGTCATTGTGCGCGATGCCGATAAGCTCTTCAAAAGCAGATCGAAAGAAGAAAAGAACGACGACCCGTTTCGCGCCTACCTTGCAAAACCGAATTTCGACACTATCCTCATTCTCGAGACCTCAAAGCCCGGCGCAAAGAATACGCATCCCTGGAAGGATCTCTTCGCAAAGGCAGAGACAGTGGAGTTTGCTTTGTTATCCGACGCCATCACTGCCCGCTGGCTTGTCGACCGGGCTGGGCACTACGGCAAAAAGCTTGACGACGAAGCGGCAATGCTACTTGTCTCATTCACCGGAACAGACCTGACGGGCCTTGCCGGCGAACTGGAGAAGCTTGCAGCCTTTGTCGGCGAAGATCGCGAGCGCATCGGCTCCGAAGATGTGAAGGAGATCGTCGGCAAGTCGAAGTCGTTTAATGTATTTGAGTTTACGAAGGCCATCGGCTCTGGGAATCGCGAGCAGGCTACGTCGATCGCGCTACGACTCTTTGCCGACGACTCGCGCGCCTGGTACCAGACGATCCCGATGGTCGCCCGCTATTTCGAGCAGTTATCGGTTGCCCGTGAGATGATCGATACCCGCAGCGATGCCAAGGCGGTCGCCGAAGCGCTTGGTCTCTATGGAGGTGCTGCGTACTTTGCCAATGAGTATATGAACGCTGCGCGCCGTTACACGCCGCAGAAACTTGACGCTGCTCATAAGGCCATCCTGCGTATTGAGCGGGAAAGCAGAATTAGCCGTCCTGACGAACGACTCCTGATTCAAATGATGCTTTCGGAAATTATGCCGTAAAGTGGAAGACGGCAGTAACGGTCGTACCAGAGGAAAAATCGAAGCGGACCTCATCGGCAAGCGAGCGGAGCAGGAAGACGCCGCGGCCACTTGGCAC
>JANWLI010000190.1 GCA_025450975.1 Candidatus Kapaibacterium sp.
CTGCTGAACTGCCATCCGAAGACGTCGGTGAAGAATTTAGTAGCACGCTCCGGATTTTCGGCCGGAATTTCAAAATGTACTGGTTTTGGCATAGAAGCAAAAAAGTAAAAAGTTAAAAGTAAAAAGTTAAAAAAGTTAGGTGCCTGTTAACTTGCGATTGAATATAACTTGCGTCCGAGCTAATTCTTTTCTCGGAAATTGCTAATCGAAGTTGTCTCTACGATTTTCTTGCGGTACTGATCAGGAGAAAGGCCGTAATTCTTTTTGAAGAGCCAGCTAAATGACCCCAGGCTTTCGAAGCCGACTTCGCTGCAGATCTCACTGACGGTCTTTCTGCCGCTGGTCAACGAATGACGCGCAGCATCAAGGCGTAATGCGATCAGGTACTGATGGGGCGTGACGCCGAAGGCCAGCTTGAATGACCGCAGGAAATGATGCGGAGATAGGTATGCGACCTGGGCCATCGCAGCAAGCGGCAGCTTCGTATTGAAATTCGCATCCATATGGTCCTTTGCACGCAGGAGCCGCTCACACAGCTCAGTCCGTGTGCTTTCTCGAAGTGAAGGCAGCCGTGCAGCCGCCTGTATCGCTCGTTCCATTCACGGGGGTGAAGTGAGTTAATGTAACCTCCCTACGCACGCGCGCAGAAAGTGTTACCGTTACGAGCAACACATGAAGGAGACCGAAGTTTCGAGATTTGCCCTAACTATTTTACTTCGACGAGTTCAACCTCGAAGATCAGCGTCGATTTCGGAGGAATAACGCCCGGATATCCCTGCTCGCCGTAGCCCAACTGATACGGGACGATGAGACGGCGCTTACCGCCGACTTTCATCGTTGCAAGGCCTTCGTCCCAACCCGGGATAACCTGCCCCGCGCCAAGCGAGAACTCGAACGGCTGGACATGGTTGAATTGCGGATCGACGTTCGAATCAAACTTCGTCGAATCGGTGAACATACCGGTATAGTTAACAGAGACGGTTTGTCCTTTTACAGGCTGCGCACCCGTGCCAACAACATGATCGATATATTGCAGGCCGGTGGCAGTGGTGACGATTTGCGGTTCTTTCATAACAGGTGTTGATGGTCCACAGTGAAGAGAGAAAACACTTGCAAAAAGTACGAGAGCAATAAAATACTTATTCATATCGTAGTGGTCGAGATGTTATGTACAAATAACTTTGATTTTACTTGCGGCGTCGTTGGCACGAGAACGAAGCTCGTCGGTCGAAGTAGAGACACTTCCGTAGGCGAGTGCGACACCCATGCGGCGGTATTTTCGTGTCGAGGGTTTTCCGAAGATCCGAACATCGACGCGCTGCATGGCAAGTGCATCTTCAACACCGATATATTGCGGTTCGTTGACAGATTCTGCATCCGCCAGGATCACGGCGCTCGCCCCTGCATGAATAAGCGATATCTCTGGTATCGGCAATCCGAGAATCGCCCGTAGATGCAGTTCGAACTCCGAAAGATTCGTCGTTCCGGCAAGTGTCACCATTCCCGTATCGTGCGGGCGTGGCGATAACTCGGAAAAATAGACGGCGTCGCGAGCAAGGAAAAACTCTACTCCCCAGATCCCATACCCCGTCAGCGCATTCGTGACGGCCATCGCCATACCTTGCGCATCGCGGAGCTGCGTTACGCTGATCGCAGCCGGCTGCCAGCTTTCCATGTAATCGCCACGCTCCTGACGGTGGCCTATCGGCGGACAAAATAGCGTTTGTCCATTCTTCTGCGTGATCGTCAGTAGCGTGATCTCACTTTCGAATGCAATAAACTCTTCGACGATCACTTCAATAATATCGCCGCGGCCTTTCGTCGTTGCAGCTTCCCATGCCTTGTCGATCTCGGCTGCCGACTTCACCGTCGACTGTCCCTTCCCGCTTGACGACATCAGCGGCTTCACCACACACGGAATGCCGATCTCTGCGATCGCCGCATCGAACTCCGGCTTCGTCTTCGCATAGGCATACTTCGCCGTTCGCAGGCCAAGCTCTTTGGCAGCAAGATCGCGAATGGCCTTGCGATTCATCGTAAAGTTCGCAGCACGCGCACTCGGCACAACCTGCACGCCTTGCTTCTCATAGTCATAAAATCGCTCCGTGCGGATCGCTTCGATCTCCGGGACGATAATGTCGGGCTTGTGTTTTGCCACGACTGCATCGAGCGCTGCCCCGTCGAGCATGTCGATAACAACGCGCTCATCGGCAACCTGCTGGGCCGGCGCATTATCGTAGGAATCGGCTGCGATCACATACTGCCCGAGACGTTTGGCAGCAATAACGAACTCCTTACCAAGTTCGCCCGAGCCCAGTAATAGTATCTTCTTCTGCATCAAAATTATAATGCTTCCCAATCCGAACGAGAAATTCCTGCTTGCTTGAGAATGCGACTTAGAAGCCCTATACCGATATCCCCCTCATGGGGATTAGGGATCCTGACCTTTAACTGATCTTTAACCATGATCGGGTGCTTCGTCCCAGGCAACGGTCCCTGAAATCCTGACCTTCTAAAATAATAAATAAGGTCCGCTCTGCTGATAGGACCGAACTTGGGCATTATGCTGCGAGAGGCTGCTTGTGAATGACATTAATATCAATGCCATCGATAACTGGCAGCATATGATGCAGTGAAATTCCGACAAGCAACCAGTCCTCGAGCACGGAAGCAAGCTCCTCGCGACACTCCTCTAAAGTTTTCGCATTTGCCCATACACCCTGACATTCCGGTATCTCTCCATAGAATGAGCTGTCCTCCTCAAGGATCTCATACTTGGCTCTGTGCATCGCTGCATCGATATATTCGCGTATCATGGTAGCTCCTTCACTCTAAGCTTTAGTACTTTTTAATAGATACAATAGTTTCAGGAAGAAAAATTTATACGGCGGGAACAAAAGAGGAGCATTTCGCTTTAATAAGCAAAGTACTTTATAAACCCATTCTCGTTCTATGGAACAAGCACTTCGCCCTCAGGAAGAACTCGCCTATATCCGCAAGCTCATGGCCGAAAGCCGTGGGCAGGTCGCAGATGACGGCAAACCCTCGATTATGTGGGGCATTATCGTCTTCTTCGGCTTACTCTATACTTACTACGAAGCCTACAATCCCGACCTTAACTATACCAGTTGGGTATGGATGGGCCTTTCTGTCTGCGGATGGATCTACATGTTTGGCTGGGTGCGACGCAAAGGCAAAACACAGCCATCACGGACCTTCGCCAGTCGCGTAACCGGCGCGATTTGGGGATCAGTCGGCATATCGATCTCGCTCTTCGTCTTTTCGACGATGGCCAGCTACTGGTTCGAACGGCCGATAGAACTGCATCCGATCTTCATCGCCTATGTCATTTCGATCCTCTTAGGCATCGGCTACTTTGTCAGCGGCATTCTCTACGAGATTCCCTGGCTGCGTTGGGTCGGCATCGGCTGGTGGGCATCGTCGCTGATCTATATTTTCTGGCCGGGCGTGCATACACTATTGATCTTTGCTGGCGCAGAACTTGTTCTGCAGGTGCTTCCGGGAATCATGTTGTTGAAAAAATACCGGAGCACACAGCTTTCGTGAAGGACTTCAACTACCAGCAGCTCGACGACATCATCCACTCGCGCATCCGGCTTGCCGTGATGGCAGTGCTCGCATCGGTCGACGAAGCAGAGTTTACGTTTCTTCGTGAGAAAGTCCAGGCGACCGATGGCAATCTCTCGATCCATATTCGTAAACTCGAAGAGGCGAAGTACGTGAACGTCCGCAAGACGTTCTCGGGCCGCAAGCCGATCACCTACTATAAGCTGACGGCAACCGGCCGCAAGGCATTTGAAGTCTATCTCGATAATCTCGAGAAGCTGATCAAATAAAATTTTTTACACCATTACTTTGATTTTCAAAGTACTTTATTCACAATCAATACTAAATACAATTATGAAAACGTCATTCTTTTTCCTGATCCTACTCCTTGGAGCTTCAACCGGTTGCGATTCATCTGTCGAATCTGCTTCGCCACAATTGGCTGACAAAGGCTCATCGTTCTCATTCTCGGAGCATGAGTTCGATGTCGATGGCAATGCAACCGGCGAGTCGTCGACCCTCTTTACCATCGATTCGACGAATATTGCACTCGAATCGCGAACTGACGTCATGCGGATGTCATCTGCTACAGACACACTTCACTTTATCCGCGATGCAAACCGCTCACTGCTGATCTACCGTCCGGAAGTCGAAATATTCAACGGGATCGTATTGCCGAAACGCTGGCAGCCCATTCTTAAGGAGTATGACACGGACACTATCGCTATTGGCACTTATACCGGCCAAACACAGGTGAACGGATTGAATGCCGACGTAACCATTAGCGATTACGAGCAATATATCGGTACCTCAACCGTCACAGTAAATGGCAAGACATTCGAAGCGATCGTGAAGAGTTTTTCCGTAAAGGTCGAAGTCTACATTTCGCAATTCGATGTCAAAGCTACGACGATCGTCACCGACATCTACGGCTTCGCACCGGAGCTTGGTTTTCTCGTATCGATGAAGCAGATCCGCAGCGCCGACAGCGAGTTCAGCCCGATTATCCCCGGACGGACAGAGTTTATACTCTCGTCATATACTATGTAGAGACGCGCAAATGCGCGTCTCACGTAAATACCCCGTTGCCGATGCGTATTTCCGGGTGGGGCACTCCATGGAGTGCCCCTACCTGTAAGGGGGGTGAGGTTAGAGCCTTAATGTAGGGGGCACTGCATGCAGAGCCCCACCCCGGGAATGAGAAAATCTCTCTGGTCGATACAAACCCCGCGCATTGGCGGGTCTCTACAATTTTTTTGAGATTTTCTTCTACTGTCTATTGCATTTTGCCTCGCCATCCATTATATTATAGTTGGCTATGAATCCTTTCTCCATCACACGTAGTCTTCTGTACCGTCCAATTAACGGCAATCACTTCACGACAAACTCTATAAGCGAAGTGTGCACAATTAGATCGTTCAATTACAAGGATTTACATACCCTTCAAACGGATGGTGTAAATTCTCTACGACTGGTAGGCGGATGGACGGCCAGGCGGATAAGTGTAAATTTTACTAACACCTATCAACTAACAACTTCCAACTTCCCCATCGGTGTAAATTCCATACGCCCACACCCCTATACCCCTATACCCTTATACCCCAACCCACGTGTAAATTATTAAAATGTTGAATTATAAAGGGATATCTAGACATCTCGCAGCTACTACTGGCCGGGCGGAACACAACTCCTAACAAATCCGTAGTTAAGGCTCATCTTCGGGAGAAATCATGAAAGTTATCTTTAGCATTATGGCGCTTACGCTTATTACAGCATCCTCTAACGGACAGATCACCTATCCGCTTACTGCCAAGGCAGACTCGGCAAGCGAGTATTTCGGTACCCGCATCGCCGATCCGTACCGCTGGCTCGAAGATGCCGATGCGCCAAAAACTAAAGAGTGGGTCGACGCAGAGAATGTCGTTACTGATGCATACCTTTCAAAGATCCCGTTTCGCGACAACATCAAGAAGCGCATCGAAGAACTGTGGAATTACCCGAAGTACACTGCACCGCAGAAAGTTGGTAAGTACTACCTCTTTTACAAGAACAGTGGCTTACAGAACCAGCACGTCCTCTACATTC
>JANWLI010000191.1 GCA_025450975.1 Candidatus Kapaibacterium sp.
GATCACCGGTAATATACAAGTTGGCTATACACTCTCGGCCTCCACAGAGGGCAAGGGTATCTGGACAGCACACGTCGCCCCCTCCGATTCTGTTGCGGATTGGAAACAGGCTACTACTCTTGACTGGACAAACTGTTACGAACTGGTTACCATCAATGACCAAACGCTCTACGCACTTGCTAATATCGGAGGTCAGGTAAAACTGATCACCAGCGCCGACAGAGGTTTCAAGTGGAGTGCTACAACCATTAACCAGCCTGAGGGAGGACCTTTATTCTTGGCAGTTAATGGACAAAACCTAATTGCCGTAGCCAAGAACGGAGCTAGCACCCACTATACTGCTAAGACTCTTAGCAATCGTTTTGTACTGCCACCGATCAATGCAACTGAGGTCAATGATCTATCCGGAGGCGTAGGCGTTTTTGCTATTGCAGCAGACAGCGGCATGTTCATCTGCAGCGCGAATAGCCTCAAATGGCAGAATGTAAGTTCCGGCTCGCTGGTAGAGAAGACCAGACAGGATGCTCATGCTAAAGGCTCTCTCCTCCTCTTACAAGCAGGCGAGAACAGTCTTGATCCTGGGAATACCTGGGATGCAGGCAAGTGCCACGGAGTCATCGGCGGAGCGACGTCAACGTACTTCATAACTGCGAAGGTGTCTGAGGCAATTAATGAGTTTTCTCTTGGAACGCTAAGCGGAAATAAGTATACTGACGTACTTCCAGTTCAGTATATTTTCTTAAAGGAGGCTAATAGTACAAATGTAGGATTAGATACATACCGCCTCATTATCTACTATGCAAAAGGAATAGGCCCGGTGTATATTCAGAGCTACCTCGGCCAGGTACTACTCTCGGAAATGTACCGGAATTAATTAGGCCCCGAACGTCGCTTCGTTTTCACGCTCAAGTTCTTCTTCGTCGAACAGCGCTTCTGCACGGCGATGCTTAGCAAGCTTTGCTATACGTTCGATAACAAACCGAATTACGCCAAAGAGGATAAAGGCCGAGAATAGAGGGAAGATCGCAACACCTTTCGTGACGATCGCAGTTACCAGTCCGATAACAAACCCACCGAAAAGAAGCGGCTTCTCCTTGATGCCGCGGCCGGAGAACTTCGGCATCGCTTCGTAACGAACGGTGCTGACCATCAGCATGGAAGCGCCGATGATCACGATCCACAATCCCGCCTCCGGAGTAATATTTACTACAGCAAGCCTCGATGGCTCCATATAGTAAAACGAAATGAACGAAACGATGAGAATGGCGGCCGATGGGATCGGCAGACCCTTAAAGTACTCCTTATCGTAGCCCACAAGTTGTGAGTTGAATCTCGCTAGCCGGAGTGCTCCGCAGATCGCCGGCAATGCGCTGACAAGCAAACTCCATGGTTCGGCGATGCGGGAAAAATACAGCTGATACGCAATGGCACTAGGTGCGACGCCGAAAGTAACGACATCTGCAAGGGAATCGAGTTCGACACCGAAGTCGCTCGCGGATTTCGTCAGCCGGGCCATGAGGCCATCGAGCGTATCAAAGAGCGCTCCGAGAACAATGAACCAGCCCGCAGCAATATAGTCGTGGTCGACAAAGGCTGTCTTGATGGCAATGAATCCGCTAAAGAGATTCATCACCGTAAAGAGATTCGGAATGATCGACCGTGGGGGTAATCTCATTGATCAGGCCATTCTGCGATCACTGTTTCACCGGCACGTACTCGCTCACCTTCTTTAACATGGAGGACTGCATTGAGCGGCAGATAGATATCGACGCGCGAACCGAATTTGATCATGCCAAAGCGTGAGCCGATCTTCACACTGTCTCCAGCCTTCAGATCGCAGACGATGCGTCGCGCGATGTATCCGGTTACCTGACTAAACGTAAGCTTCTTACCATTAGCGTCGATGCCGATCACCTGACGCTCGTTTCGATGGACTGCGTCCGGTTTGCTTGCGACGAGAAACTCGCCTTTGACATACCGCAAGTACTCTACCATGCCGCTGACCGGTATCCGATTGACGTGGACATCCAGCGGCGACATGAAAATAGAGATCATGCGAGTCTTCGCTTTCATAAACTCCGGCTCGTCCATCTCAGCAATGAGAACGACCTTGCCATCTGCCGGAGATGCGATGATCTTATTGAGCGCCTTACCACCAGTTGCAATTTCCCGACCCGGATCACGGAAGAAATTCAAAGCAAAGATCGATAAGAACGCAGCGATCGCATACATGAGTATGCGTAGCCAGCGTTCATCCGTCCAGATCGCAATACCGACGATGAGGATTACTGCGATCGCAACGCCAATGAGGACGTCAATACCGTATCGTGTTAACATAGTTATGCAAGCACCTCGCCCGTGATACGACGGAGCATCTCAGCGTAGGCATCTTCTACACCGCCGAGATCAAAACGAAAGCGATCTTTGTCCAGCTTCTTGCCAGTGGCAGCATCCCAGAAGCGGCACGTATCCGGAGATATCTCGTCACCAAGCAACATCGTGCCTTTATGTTTTCCAAACTCCAGCTTGAAGTCAACAAGCGTAATGCCACGCTCTTCAAAAAAAGCTTTCAGCAGCTGGTTGACCTGTATCGCTGTCGCGCGAATTTCGTCAATATCCTCTTGCGTGGCAACACCAAGTGCGATTGCATGACTTTCATTGATCAGAGGATCGCCGAGATCGTCTCGCTTATAGCTGAATTCAAATGTCGGTTCGGAGAAGACCAATCCTTCCGGAGCGCCGTAACGCTTGACGAATGATCCAGCTGCGCGGTTGCGCATGATGACTTCCAATGGTACGATCGCCAGCTTCTTTATCAGCATCTCATTCGGAGAAAGCTGATCCACAAAATGAGTCTTAATCCCTTGCTTCTCTAAGTAGCGAAACAAGAATGAAGCAACGGTATTGTTGACCGTTCCTTTGGCTTCCCATGAGCCACGCTTCTCGCCATTGAAGGCGGTGGCATCATTTTTGAATTCCTGAATTACGTGATCCGGATCGCCTGCGACTTCCCAGACCTTCTTTGCTTTACCTTCGTAGAGGAGTTTGCCTTTTTGTAGTTGAGCCATTACTGAAAAAATCCGATATTGACACCTAAGTTGAACACCAACCCTGACCCGGTAATATTAGTTAATGCATCCGTATTTCCAAGGCTGACGTCGCCGTCCACTTTCCATTCGCCAATTATTGAGGTGATCTGGTAACCACCTGCAAGGTGGAACATGAGATAATCCTTCGGGGCCCATTCGATCTGAAGCTGAGGCTTTACAATGAAAAAGTTAGAGCTATACGTATGGGTAATATTCGTGCTGGGGTTATCAAACTCAGAATTGATATCGAATTTCAAGCGGTTTGCAGCTTGTTTTGCTTCGATATCGACTCCGCCAAGGCCAAGCTCGACGCCAAACAGGAAAAACATCCTATTTACCGCGATCGGGAGCGCATAGTCAAGCGTAAGAGCGCCATAACCAACAGAGTATTTAAGAGAGCGGGTTACCGGTTGCAGGGAGATCGTGTCATCGACACAGCAGCGTTCCGAACTTCCGCCGTACCCGAGCCCGCCGATCCGCAGGTTTTTCACATACGGGAATGGCATAAAGCCTCGGCCACCAAAGAGCAGGACTCGCTCGTCAAGATCTTGTCCGACAAATGGTTGGGCTATGTTCTTATTAAAATCCGCAAGGTCAGGCATAAAATACCCGACATAAAAACCACCGCCGAGCCAGCTATACGACACAGTCGATTCCTCTTCGTAGAGCTCGGAATCGAGATAATTGGTCGTATCGACGGCTATGTCCGGCTGGGCAAAAAGGACTGAGGCCGGCAAGAGGAAAACGGTGAAGAAAATGATACAGCGTTTTGTAATGTTCATTCGTGCTTCAAACTTGAACTCTAGAACAACACATAATTCACAGTGGAGAATTCACAGTATCTCGTGCAAAATGAACAGGAAGTAACCGAAAGAGCGCCGAAACCCCGTAAAGGCGATCTACTGACTCTCCGGACGTCCTCTGTTGCCTTTGAAGGTAAGGCCGTCTCGCGCCGCGCCGATGGATTCGTGATCTTTATCGAAGGCGCTCTCGCTAATGAGGAGGTCGAAGCCGAGATCGTAAAGGTGAAGTCCAGCTTTGCCGAAGCTAAGACGCTTCGCGTCACCGATCCTTCTCCAGATAGAAGAGACCCGATCTGCCCCTACTTCGGACCCTGCGGGGGTTGCTCCTTGCAGCACATGAAATACGAAGCGCAGCTGGCAGCGAAAACAAATCAGGTCCGCGAAGTTTTCGAACACATCGGAAAGATCGCAAATCCTCCGGTTCGCGATGCATTCGGCGATCCGGCCCGAGAATTCCATTATCGGAACAAGATGGAATTCTCCTTCAGCGAAGAGCGATGGCTGACCCCAGAGGAAATTGCCTCCGGTGACGTCGCTGACCGTTTTGCCTTGGGCCTTCACGTACGAGGCCGGTATGATCGGGTCCTCGATACTGAAGTCTGCTACATCGCAAATCAAACTGCACAACGGGTTCTTGCCGTGACTCGAACCTTCGTCCGCGAAAATAACCTGCGCGTCTTCAATCCGGATACTCTGCCTGAAGGTGTACTGCGGTTTCTTGTAGTTCGGACTAGTCTTGCAACACAAGAAACGATGGTGAACATCGTCACCTCCCATTACAACGAGAACCTCATGGAGCAATACTCGCAGAAGCTCCGAGCCGAGGTGCCGGAAGTATCGACGATCGTCAACAATGTCAATGGTCGCCGTGCGCAGGTTGCCCAGGGCGATGCCGAGTATGCGATTTTCGGAAGTGGCTTCATTACCGATCGGATCGGCAAGATCGATTTCCGGATCTCGGCAAACTCGTTTTTCCAAACCAATACCTTGCAGGCAGAACGGCTTTACGAGATCGGCAAGGAATTCGCAGATCTCAAGTCCGACGATACCGTCTGGGATCTGTACTGCGGTACCGGGACGATCTCGCTCTTCGTCGCGCCGGCGGTAAAAAAAGTCCTCGGCATTGAGATGGCTGAAAGTGCCATTGCCGATGCTAAGGCCAATGCCGCTCGTGACGGCATCACTAACGTCGACTTCATCGCCGGCGATCTGCGGAAAGTGCTGCTTAGTGACTCAATACCTTCAGCCTTCCATTCGCCGGATGCCCTGATCATCGATCCGCCGCGATCAGGAATGCATCCCGATGTTGTCAAGACGATCCTCGAGTTGGCGCCGGAGCGGATCAGCTACATCAGCTGCAATCCTGCAACGCAGGCTCGGGATGTTGCCCTGCTGCTGGAAAAATACGACCTCCTTGCTTTGCAACCGGTCGATATGTTTCCTCAGACCTGGCATATCGAGTGTGTTGCAAAGCTTGTCAGACGATGATCACAGCGACATAATGTGCAATGGGATCCAGATCGTATCCGATCCCATGATATGACGGCCCAAAGCCATATCGCCAATACGCCCATGTGCATTTGTGAATTGATACACAGCATGATCGTCGGTACTTTGAATGAGTTTGAGGTTTTTTAGGGGCCGCACTCCTGGTGCGAGCGGTACCATCAATAAACTGTCAGGTAGTTCTATATAGACCTTCGCAGCTGAAGCGTGGGTACGAAGCGAATTGATATCGACAGCACCGACTGTTTTTCTGGCATGCGGTGGGATCCGTTTGTCTCCCGGCGGATCCGGTCGCCCGGGCTGAGCTGCTAATGTATCGACCGTCTGCTGGGCCGGAACTGCCGGCTCCTCTTTCTTACAGCCAAAAGTCAGAAACGAAAGAACAAAAACAAATAGTAGGGTCTTCATAAGCTTATCAATTAACTGGCGTCGCGCCAAGGTCTCGCATTAACGCTTCCTCGAGCGGACTGAGTTCAACATTCTGAGCAACGGCTGCCGGCATCTCGTAGGATGCGCCGTTCGGCTTAGCTTCCGGCGGCCTTGCAGGTTGCGGCATAGGCGGCGCTTCGAGCTTCTTCTCGGTGCGATGCAGGACGTAGTTCGCTGCCGGGCCGAAAACTACACGAAGCTGCTCCTCGAAGACATGGCCGACTCTGGCGAACGTGTCGACCGTGTGGTTCTTGGAAACCTCGATCGTCAGCGTGTTGCCTTCCTGGCCTGCGAAGCGGATATCGTCGGAGATCATCTTGAACGGGATGCTCTTGGTTGTCAACGACTCCTTGAAGCTTAGCCAACGATCTTCGGTGGCAACGACTACCGGAGCGCCGTTGGTCGCAGGTGCTGGCTTCGGCGGAGCTGGTGTTGGTGCAGCTGCTGCAACCGGCTCGGGTGCTGCCGCTACTGGCGTTACCTCGAGGTCAGGCTTTTTTTTTACAGAGGATGAAGGGGCGAGAGGGGCACCTCCGTTGAGGCCTCGGACCTCATTGATCAGCGTCATGATGTCGACGGCCTTCTCGGCAAGAGCCATTTCGACGAGCATCATCTCAAGGATCATCCTCGGACTCGGCGCGTTGCGAAGATCGGCCAAAGCCTTGAGGCCGATCCTCGTCAGCTTCAGGACATCACCCTCCGAGAAGTGCTTCGCATCGGCCAGGTAGCGATCGGCGTGATGCTTCGACACTTCAAGCAACGCTACGTTACGCGTAACGATCACGGTCAGCAGCGCTCGGTAATGCTCGAGCAGGCCGCCGATAAACTCCTCGACGTCGTAGCCTCGCATCACTACATCGTTGGCAAGACCGAAGGCCTTGGCGTTGTCGCGGGCTGCGATGGCGTCAGTCACTGCAAAGAAGAAGTCGGCATCGATCAGGTTCAGCGCCTGACGTAGCGCCTCAAAGTCAAGCTTGCCACCGCTGAAGGCTACTGCCTGATCGAAGATCGACTGCGCGTCGCGCATCGAGCCATCGCCCTTCTTCGCGATAGCGATCAGCGCTTCGTCATCGGCATCGTAACCATCGGCCTTGGCGATGAGTCGCAAGTGATTGACGATCTCCTCGACCTGCATCCTCCGAAAATCGTAACGCTGCGTTCTGGAGAGGATCGTCGGCAGCACCTTCTGAACTTCGGTCGTGGCGAAGATGAAGATCAGGTGACGCGGCGGTTCTTCGAGCGTCTTGAGAAGCGCATTGAAAGCGCTTGTCGAGAGCATGTGAACTTCGTCGATGATGATGACCCGGTACTTGCCTTGAATAGGCGGGTACTTGACGTTATCACGCATCGCGCGGACATCGTCGACCGAGTTGTTCGAGGCGCCATCGATCTCGGAAACGTCCATCGACGATCCGCCGGTGATCGAAATGCAGACATCACACTTGTTGCAGGGCTCGTAGCCGTTCTTCTCGGCATTCGGACAGTTGATGGCCTTTGCCAGAAGACGGGCGACGGTCGTCTTGCCACAGCCGCGCTGGCCGGTGAAGAGATAGGCATGCGCTAAGCGGCCTTCGCGAATGGCGTTCTTCAACGTACGCGTGACGTGATCCTGCCCAACGACTTCATCGAATCGCTGCGGACGCCACTTGCGAGCGGTTACTTGGTACTGTTCCGACATGTGGGGTGTATAACGCAGGATGGGTGGTATCTAGTGTCATAAGAGTAGTCGAGTTGCGAGGCGGATAGACGGATAGGCGGGTGGGCGGATAAATTAGATGGCCACCTTCGGCCAGCCCATCTGCTTCCGCTGCTCCTTGATGCGCTTGAGGCCATCCTTGCCGCGCATACGGACGATCTCCTTATCGTCCCAGAAGATGGCGCCGTCTATGAGCTTGGGTTCGAGGGCTTTGAGCTTTGACTCGCGGAGCTTCTCGTCGGGCTCTGCTTTTGCGGCGGCGTAGCGTTTGGCTTCTTCGTTGGCATCAACTAAACGCTGAAACGTAAATCCACACTGCCGCGCAAGCTCGCGGAACATCGTGCGCGTCTTGTAGACGTCCTTCCAGATCTCCGGCATCGGCGGATACATGCTCGGATCCTCGTTGAAGCAACTCATCGCCGCCCGCCATAAGCCCGGAGCAAAATGTACGGACAACGGATCGTAAGCGCCGCCCATCACGTCGTGCGCAGCGTCGCCCAAATTTTCCCACGGACACGGAATTTCCCCCTGTAACTCGCTGAAATATTTAGCATTTAGATTTACACACACACTATCGAGATCGAACGACTGCGGATCGAAATCCGGACGCGACAAGACGATGGCACGCTGATCGGTCAGCACCGGAGTCTGCTCTATCACACGCACTTCCGGAATGATGACAGGATCATTAACAACCAGATCCGGCTCGCCCTCATCGGAGATAACCGTATGCTCCACAAAAAGCCGCGGAGCATGTTTACCTTCCCGTACCCCGTCACCCGTACCCCGCCCCCCGAGCTCCAATGCTTCCAGTTCTGCAGCTGCGCGTGCATTCTCATCGAGACGAAGCTCCTTTGCGATCGGCTCGATGTGGCGGGCGATCGCTGCGAGCTTGCCGACGCCGCCATGTTTGATCGTGCCGACTTCGGCGCTCGAATCGGCCTGGCTCCAGACAATAACCGTGATCTCATCTTCGGTAACGAGGCTGCGCAGGAAAAACAGAAGATCGGTCGCAAGCCGCGGAGTACACGAGGCGAATTCCCACGAATTGATGATGACGACCGAGGCCGAGCCGATGTCGTCGCGGAGTTCGCGGCGGCGGCGGGCGAGCTGTCCGCGCGGCGCAGTCAGACAGCTAAAGCGCGGCATGAAGCCCGACGTGGCGTTCTTGCCAAGGATCTCGCGCGCCCGCGCCATGAACGTCCACGCAGAGAACGCAGAGTTGATGTAATAGACGGATCGGTTCAGGTTGCGAAGCATCAGCGCCTGCTTAAGCGACGCATCGAGATTGCGCTCGGCATGATCGCCCTGGAAGATAGTGACTTCGCGTTCGACAAACGACAGGAGTTTGTAGGTTAGGTTCTTATTCATAGTGGTTAGTGAGTTTTATGAGTTTGTGAGTTTAATGAGTTGATGCGGAGAGTTGATACCCTACCTGCGAAGCAGGTAGGGGCACTGCATGCAGTGCCCCACCCGGGAGTTATCTGAACTGGAATTTGTGAAATTCATGGAATTTTTGGAATTCTAATTTCACGAATTCCATCAATTCCATAAATTCCAGTTCAGACATCCCTGCCAGCAGCGCAAACGCCGATCAAGCTCCGCAGAGCCCAATACTATCGAAATGCCCGGATATGGAAATAATGACGAGTGTGGATCTCATCATGGTGTGGAGAATTTACACGCCCTCCTCCCTGCCAGGGAAAAGGGCCGCGGATGTGGGTGAGCCCTATCGCACCGCCTTCAGAATGCCGCCCGGATTTTCGTTAGAATATCCAGACGAATTCACGGCTTTAAAACATCATAAATGCCATCGAAGTTCATGCCGCTTTGGAAAAATGTTTGAAATGTTGTTTTAAAATGGAGTACCGATAGAGTACCGGAATATTGAAATTTATATTTATTTTAGTAGGTTCATACCTTGAGAATAATGTCGGACAAAACACAGAATTTTCTGGTCTCTGTTTTATATTTAGTGGTCCTTCCTTTGGTCCCATTTTTCGTTGAATTAATAAGTGAAGAGTTTATTGCATTGAGTTCGTATTTGCTTTTTTCATCAGTTTATATTATTGTTATTGGTACTGCTTCAAAAAATAAGGCTCTGTTTGCACTATGTTTAGTCGTGGCATTAATTCTATCAATGCTTAATGGTGTGAAAGATTATCAGACTACAAATATTTTCCCTCTTTATTCTTCCCCAGTTTCATATTGCTTAATTATTATCGCGACTATGCATGTTATCGAAAGATGGAATCGTCATATTGAAAGCGGAGAACCATTCTAATGACATGGGATATACTTCCATATATTGCTATTAGTGCCTCTTCAATAGCACTAATCATTTCTGCATTAAGCTTGCAAAGAAAAATTGCATCTGATAAGCACTTTGTTGAATTGCTAATGCGCGAGCGTGAAGAAGAATTAAGAAGACTCCATCAAGAATTCAATCAATTGGTGAAGTTGCGAACAGCGGGACACAAAGCTGTACCTGAGAGTCAGGTCAATCTTTCAATAGGTAAACTCAATGAACTTCAAAGCTCTTTCATTAAGTTCTCTGAGGCTCTCAATAAAAACGATCGACAATATGTTCTAAATTCTTTAAATCAAGAGAGTATCTATGGAAGGGTAAATTATTTAAACAAGATACTACATCTTTCCGGCTTTCCTGAGGACATAGTAGTTAAACAAAAGGATTAAAAGAGACAGAGGTCATACATTATGTTGCTAAAAACTGTATTCATACGATTTTATAAATCTTTCAATTTTGACTATATCGGAAGACTCGCGCGAACTCAATTTAAGGAATGGGACCGAATTGGGGAGAGAAAATATC
Source organism: Candidatus Kapaibacterium sp. (assembly GCA_025450975.1). Classification (GTDB taxonomy): domain Bacteria; phylum Bacteroidota; class Ignavibacteria; order Palsa-1295; family Palsa-1295; genus JANWLI01. The sequence goes on from JANWLI010000191.1 coordinate 10,357, forward strand.
CATTTGTAGAAGTACCTATAGAGAATGATATTACGGCAATTGTCGGTGCAAATGAATCAGGGAAAAGTCATCTGCTTAGTGCTGTAAAAGTTGGGTTGTTAAATCTCAAGACTCAATTAGAAGATGTATGCAGATATTCAGACTTCTTCAATGCAAAAGTCGGTCAGTCTAAGCTTCCGGATTTTGGGTATGAATTTTCACAATTAACCGATAGTGAGAAACTAAGGCTACAACAGATTTTAGGACTGGAAAGCGATACTAGAATCGATAAGTTCTATTTTTTCAAATTCCTTCCTGAAGACCACAAAATTTACCTTAATGATGATCAGAGCATCTACAATATAGATGAAGCGCAGCTTAAAACTCTTTATACCATCCTACCTACGGTCTTCGAAATCAATTCGAAGATAGCACTTCCTGACAGTGTACCGTTATCTTACTTGATTGACGAGCATAATGCACAAACGCCATCGTGGAAGAGGCTCGGAGCTTCTGGGAGAAATGATCTAGGCAATTTAATCGTTGAGAATGCTCCGCAATTTGCGACCCCAGAGGCCATCGCAAATAACAATCAGCACATTTTTAACTCTATATCCGCACGTCTAAACACACTCACTTTAGAGGAAGGCGACGTTGAAAAAACGAAGGAAAAATTAACGCAATATCAGCTGGCTGAAGCCCTCTTATATAAAATTGGCGACATAGACAAGAAGTATCTAACAGCTTTATATAAAGCATTGACGGAACGAAAGCAGGGCTTGGTTCAGGGGATACTCAATGAAATCAATCTCCGCTTGGAAGTAAGTTTGAACTTCCCTAAGTTCTGGGTCCAGGACAGAAATTTTCAATTAAGGGTTACAGTTCGAGACTACGAATTAGTTTTCACAATAAGAGATAGGACTAATACAGAATATACCTTTGCTGAACGGAGTCATGGACTTAAATATTTTCTTAGCTACTACATTCAATATCTTGCTCATACGCCTTCTCATGCCGGTGATGAGATTCTTTTAATGGATGAGCCGGATGCGTATTTATCTTCTCAGGCGCAACAAGATCTTTTGAAAATCTTCGAAGGGTTTGCCCACCCTGCAACATTGGGCAATAAATCTGTGCAAGTAATATACGTAACACATTCTCCGTTCCTTATTGATAAGAATAACTCTCAACGTATTCGAGTGCTTGAGAAGGGGGCGCAAGATGAAGGCACTAGAGTGGTTTATGACTGTAGCCGCAATCATTACGAACCGCTAAGATCAGCGGTCGGAATAATGGCAGGCGAAATGGTATTTATTGGTAATTGTAATTTATTAGTTGAAGGTGCATCAGATCAAATATATCTTTCCGGGGCTGCGCAGCAATTGACAAAAGATAGAATTAAAACTCCAATTGCTGAAAGGATTAATTCACAATACAACTTAGACTTAAATATTATCACCATTGTGCCATGTGGAGGCGCAGAGAATATACCTTATATGGTGTATCTGTCAAGAGGTCGTGATGTTGAACAACCAGCTATTATCGCACTGCTAGATAATGACGATGAGGGTCTCAAGGCCCGTAGAAGACTTGCCAGGGCGATCTTAAAAGATAAAGGTCGCTTGTTACAAGCCAACTACCTCATAGGGATAGAGGATATTGAGCCCGACTTAAGCCTTGGACATAAATTGACGTGCATAGAGAGTTTAATCCCTCTGTCATTAGCTATATGCGCGGCGCACCTCTACTTTAGAGAATTATTTCCAGACCAGTCGTCACAACTCAGCGAACTGAACGCTAATGATTTGCACCTACTTGCAACTGAATCGGGCAGCGTACTTGAAGCCATTAATTTATGGATAGCTCAAAGAGGCTTAGACATTGAACTGTCCAAGATAGGCTTTGCACGATCCGTGATAGATCTTATAAAAACCGAAGAGAAGAAGGATGAGATATTTAATATTCTTGGCCTCGACGAAGGCACAAAGCAATTTAAAGAGAACATGCAGAAGTTAAATTTTAGGATTAATGAAGCTAGGAGAAAAGCTGAGGAGGAGAGGAATAAAGATCGGGTAAGCGGCAAAGTAAATAGACTTATTGATACGTTTGTTGATCATCATCAATCTGAAGTCACTAAAGAGGATCTTGAGCTGCTAATTGAGAGAATACGGTTTAGTTTGGATGAGAGTTTAGAAAGTAGCCATATAGATTTTGTGCTCCAACAAATAGAGAGTACTCTCAAGTTGGGCGACAAGACTCTTCCATTGATTGATGACACCATACAGTTGTACCGGCTGCTTGACATCGTGAAAAGCGCCGGCAAATTGGGCAGCCAAGATCGAGGTATACTCCAAGGGGGTGCTTTAAATGAAATCACAAAATTAATTACAGCACAGCCTGCTATATAGGTCACCCACTTTCGTTATTATGACAAAACTCCTCATTAACGAGTAGTTCGATGAGTTACAGGTTACTGATATTGATCGTTGTTGCAGGCTGCGCTCTTTATGTCGGTGTGGTGAGGGCACAGATTACTGGGGAGTCGCCTGCCTGCTTCTTCGAATCGTATACAGAGTCCCACTACCTCTCGCTTCAGCCTTCGTATAATCTCTTGCGGCGATAATGATTTTACAACTGTATGTGCTTCGCGGCTACTCAGAATTCTTCAACGACTAAATGCTGATCTCTGTATGAAGCTCGGTCTCCTCTTTAGCGTCCTCGTTCTTTTCTCGTGCTCCTCGGCTCGGCAGCAGTGGATGGGGGAAAGTACCGTCGACGACGATGCGTTCAGCCGCGAGCAAGCTGAGCGGATGCTGGGCGCACCTGTTGAGGATGCGGAGATCTTGCGCTCCTGGGGATGTCTGACGTATGATAAGATCTGGCAATTCACTGGCGCACCCGATGCTGTGACGGGAAAGGCCGCACATATCATTGTCTTTGTCGAGAGCTCTCCGAATGCTGTTGCGAACGTGCCGGCGCGCTACGCAGAGGCGGCGCGGAGATCGGGGATGAAGGACTCCAATCATGTCGTAGGTGTTGGCGATGAGGCACATTTTCGCGAGTCGCAGTCAGAGCGTTGGCTCTCTGCGCGCAGGGGTATGTATACGATCGATCTGAAGCTCAGGGGAAGCAGTAGCGCAACGACGGCGGAGTTCTTGCGCGTGGCGGGCGAGGTGGTGGGTCGTCTGAACTTGGATTTGTCGGATTAAGGAGATTTGTCGGATGTGTGTATAGAGGCGGGGGAGGTAGGCGGTCGGGCGGTCAGACGGTCAGACGGTCAGACGGTCGGGGGTCGGGGGTCGGGCGTTCGGGGTTTGTATAGCGGCAGGCTACAAGACATCTAGGGATCCTTCGCTTCGCTCAGGATTGCGGCATTGACTATCGACTATCAACTATCGACTATCGACTCCCCCAAGTGAGATTTTTTAGCTCCTGAAGTGTTAGGAATATCATGCATACCATCCTTTCAGTCCTGATAGTATTCTTGTTTACATGTGGCAGGCAGCAGGCGCCGGCTGTGGCTACGGGGGAGTTGTTTAGTCTTGCCGAAGCGGAGAAGATCCTTGGCGAACCGGCGACGCTCGGCAATAATACCGAAGGCTTCGACGGGCAGAGCGGCTTTCATAATATCGACTATACGGCCAAAGATACCGATCGCGTCAGCGGCAAGCTGGGGGCGATCTATCTGTTGATGCAGTCGTACAAGACCGAAGCTGGTGCGCAGGAGCGGTACACGACGATCAAGACGGCCAACGAGCCACATGGGATCGAGACGCTGACAGGTGTCGGCGACGAGGCGTACTTCCATACCGATAACGAGAACTTCCTCTTCATCATGGCGCGCAAAGGCGTGAAGGTCCTGACGATGAAGGTGAACAAGGTCACAAGCAAGACGTCGGTCGACGCGTTCAACAAGGTCGCGCGGAAGATCGTCGGGAAGATGTGAGTATAGGCGGATAGACGGCTGGGCAGATAGGCGGATAGTTTATAATAATTTTGCAGGATGAAGATAGTAGTTGTGTTGATGGCGATCGTGTGTATGGCCTGCTCGAAGGATAAGACGAAGGTCACGCCGAATGTGATCGAGGCGCCGGCCGCCAATGGGCTGGACTGTGAGAGTCAGCATAACGAGATGGATGCTGCGATCCGCCGGATGATCCCGGAGATCGGGACGATCGGCGATGCCTATGTCGAGCGCGTCACCCAGGGAAAGGCTAAGCTCAATTTTTCGATCGAGCGGTGTGCGACGCCTAGTGCGCCGGATTCGATCACGCAGAATTACCATGTCCTTACCTATGGCTACGCAGTAGATGGCAAATCGACTCACTGGTACGGCTTTTACCTGCATAAGGACCTTGGGCGGATGATCGTCTACGATATCCCTACGAGAATGCAGCTTCCGCTGGAGGAAATGCGTAAAACGCAGGAGTGGAAGATGCAGTGGGGAGTGAGGAAATAGCCTTGTTTAGAGGTGGAATAACCTTCGGGTCCCTTTTGTTAGACAGGCTCTCACTTATAGTAGACGCATCAGTGCTCCCTAGATATTCATGAAATTCGACTCGCTGCACATCGCAGATCCCATTTTACGTGCCCTCAAGGACGAAGGTTATGTAACCCCGACGCCTATTCAGGCGCAGACAATTCCTATTGCCCTCAACGGCAAAGACATCCTTGCGACCGCCCAAACCGGCACCGGCAAGACGGCTGCATTCGCCATCCCGATCCTGCAGGTCCTTTCAGAAGCTAAGACGACCGGCAACAAGCGGAAGATCCGCAGCCTCGTCCTCGTGCCGACACGCGAACTCTGCGTGCAGGTCGGCGATAGCTTCAAGGCCTACGGGCGGCATTTGCATCTTGTGAGCACCGTCATCTTTGGCGGCGTGCGTCAGGGTGCGCAGACCAGAGCGCTGCAGAAAGGCGTCGATATTCTCATCGCAACGCCGGGCAGATTGCACGATCTCATCGATCAGGGATTTGTCTCGCTCAAAGACATTGAGATCTTCGTCCTCGACGAAGCTGATCGCATGCTCGACATGGGCTTTATCAACGACGTGCGCAAAGTTGTGAAGGCATTGCCCGACGACCGGCAGACGCTGTTCTTCTCGGCAACGATGCCGCCGGATATTTCGCGGCTCGCGCATGATATCCTATTCAAGCCGGAGAAAATTTCTGTCTCGCCGCCATCGTCAACTGTGGAGACGATCGAGCAGTACGTCCTGCATGTCGATCGCAACAATAAGAGTGCGTTGCTCCTGCACATGCTCGACAGAAAAGAGCTCAAATCGGTCCTCGTCTTTACACGGACAAAGCGTGGCGCCGATGCCGTCGTTCGCATTCTCGAACGCGCCCATGTCCGTGCCGATTCGATTCATGGCAACAAGGCGCAGAATGCCCGTCAGCGAGCGCTGGAAAATTTCAAGAGTGGTAAGATCCGTGTTCTGGTTGCAACCGATATCGCGTCGCGCGGCATCGATATCGACGACCTCGAATACGTGATCAACTATGAGATCCCGGAAGTCCCGGAGACGTACGTGCATCGCATCGGCCGTGGCGGCAGAGCCGGCGGCAAGGGTACGTCATACTCGTTCTGTGACGCATCGGAGCGCATCGATCTTCGCACCATCGAAAAACTGATCGGCAAGAAGATCCCCGTCATGGAAGATCATCCCTTCCCGCCGGGGACAGTCCGTCCTCCGCGACCGGGGCAACTGCATTCAAATCATCCTCCGCAAAAACCGAAAGAACATACGAAGGAAGCCGCCAAAACCGAAGAGCAGAAACGCGGCATCCAGAAGTTCACCCCGCGCAGATCAAAGAAGCGTCGGAGGTAGGTCGGCCCCAGACCAGTCTCAACTGCCCACGTTTGCTTCGTATTTTTGACTACTATGAATGACGTTCTCGACGTTGCCGTCATTGGCGCCGGACATTCCGGACTTGCCGTCAGCTACCTGCTAAAGCAGCGTGGCTTCAACCATCTCGTGTTCGAGCGTGGCCAGATCGGCGAGGCGTGGCGTTCGCAGCGATGGGATTCGTTTTCGCTCAATACACCGAATAAGTATAATGTCCTACCCGGTGCAGAATTGACCGCCGCCGATCCCGATGGCTTCAGTTCGGCTCCGGAGTATGTCAATCAGCTCGAAGCCTATGCTGTTTCAAATACCTTGCCCGTTCGTCAGCATGCGTCAGTTGTATCGGTCGAACGCATTGATAACGATCCGCACTTTACGATAACCGTTACCGAAGACGGGACGCCTCGGACTTATCGCGCGAAGCAAGTCGTCGCAACATCGGGTGCACAATTCGGACGGCAAGTACCATCATTTGCATCTAAGATCTCGCCATCGATCTTGCAGCTTCATACGTCGGAGTATCGCAGCCCTTCGCAGTTGTCGCCGGGAGCCGTGCTCGTTGTCGGTGGTGCGCAATCGGGTTGTCAGATTTCCGAAGATCTCGTCGATGCCGGTCGCAATGTCTACTTTGCAACAAGCCAGGTGCCGCGAGTCCCTCGTCGCTATCGCGGCCGCGACATTGTCGAGTGGTTTGTCAACATCGGCTTTTACCATATGCCCGTTACTGCCGTTACCGATCCGCAGATGTTGCGGGTGAGGTTTCCTGCCATCTCCGGCGTTGGCGAACGAGGCCATACGCTAAGCCTTCAGTCGCTTGCCGGCAAAGGCGTGACGATCCTCGGCAAGATGCATGATGCAGATGCAAGCCATGCGTATCTTGCGCCGGATGCTGCAGCGAATGTGATGTACGGCGACAAGTTCTCGATGATGGCAAAGAACATGGTCGACGACTACATCGCGAAGAACGGCATCGATGCTCCGCCGCCGGAAGATGATGCAGCCGATATTCCCGATGCCGAAGCGACATGCGCATCGGAGGTCACATCGCTCGACTTCGCCGCTCATAACATTACGTCCATTATCTGGACGATCGGCTTCGCGCCGAATTTCAGCTACCTCAAGCTTCCCGTCTTCGATGCGGCAGGACTTCCGCAACATGCGAATGGCGTCGCGGAAGTCAAAGGCGTCTACTTCATGGGCCTCCCATGGATGCGGGCCCGGAAGTCGCTCATGATCTTCGGCGCTGCTGACGATGCCGAGTACATTGTCGGCATGATCGAGAAGTCGAAGTAGCGGAGGAGGGCGTTCGGAGGTACGGGGGTTCGGGCGTTCGGGGATGCGATTATTGACGAAGAGATCTGATCAAGCCGTTTAGCAGTCTGCCTGTTTCCTGAGCCTTTTCCCATAACTTTTCAGCATCAGCTTTAGACATGAAGTTTAGTCTTACTGATAGTATCATCTGCGTTTCCAATTCCGCTAATGATCCTCTTGCTATCGAAAGATGATGAAGATATTCTTTACTTCCCTTGCGGTCATGGCCTTCGGCAATATTAGAAGGAATGGATATTGAAGAGCGGTTCATCTGCGAAATGATCCCGAACTGCTCTTTCGAAGGAAACTTGGATGTAGCATCATAGACCATAACAGCGAAGTCCATGGCTACCTGCCATGCCTCAAGATCACGATACGTAACAATAGTAGATTTCATAATTATAATGATAAAGTAAGACTTTCAAACTTACAATAAAAAACCGATCCCCGAACCCCCGACCCCCGCTACCGGACGCCCGAACCCCCGAACCCCCGACCCCCAGCCTCCGTATTTTCGCAGTGCGTGACTAACACCACCATCGCCAAAGCTACCTTCCTGCTGCTTGCTGCAGCATGCCTGCTGCCATTCATGTCGCCGCCGATCGCGCTTGGCATTGGCATCGTCTTCGCTATCTTCGTCGGCAATCCGTATCCGAAGCAGACTGCCAAAGTCCAGAAGCTGCTGCTGCAGGCGTGCGTTGTCCTGCTGGGCTTTGGCATGGACCTTAACGCCGTCATCGAGGCGGGCCGCACCGGATTCGTCTTCACCGTCGCGACCATCGCCGGGACGCTCGTCCTGGGCTACGTCGTCGGCAAGGCGATGGGGATCGGCACTTCGATCCGGCATCTGATCTCGAGCGGCACGGCGATCTGCGGCGGCTCGGCGATCGCTGCTGTCGGCTCGGCGATGAAGGCCGATAGCAACGCAATGTCGGTCGCGCTGGCGACGGTCTTCGTGCTCAATGCCGTCGCGCTCTTCATCTTCCCAATGCTTGGCGAAATGCTCGGGATGTCGCAGGAGCAGTTCGGCATCTGGTCGGCGATCGCCATTCATGACACAAGTTCGGTTGTCGGCGCAGCGTCTCGGTACGGGATGACGGCGCTGGCGATCGCGACGACGGTCAAGCTGGCCCGCGCGCTGTGGATCATACCGCTCGCGATCGGGACGGCCGTCGCCTTTCGGACCAAAGGCGCGAAGATCGCCATTCCCTGGTTCATCTTCCTCTTCGTTCTGGCCGCCGTGATCCGGACGCTCATGATGCAGACGGATATGACGTGGGTGATCGTCGTCGAGTACTTCCCCTACCTTATATCGGCAGCGCGGATCGGTCTCGTGCTGACCCTTTTCCTGATCGGCGCCGGCCTCTCAAAAGCCGCGCTCCGAGAAGTAGGCGCCAAGCCCCTGGTCTTCGGCGTGATCCTGTGGGTTGCGATCAGCGTCGTCTCGCTGGCAGTGGTGCTGCAGACGGTCTGAGTCCCTTTTTAACTTTTGACTTTTGACTTCCCCACCAACTCCCACAAATCGCAAATTTCCCCCTGTAAGCCCTTGTAAATAAACGATATCAATTTACACACACACGCCGGGAGTTGATAGTTGTCAGTTGATAGTTGATAGCGGGATGCGCTGGAGAGTCGGTAGTCGTTAGCGGAATTCCCCGGGACCTCCGGAAATTTACACGCGCGGTGGGAGAAAATCCCACGAATCCCAGTCCGTGCCCAGAAGAGAGCGCCCGTGAAAACCATATATCTGGAAGTTGAGAACATGCGCCTGGATCGGCAAAAATGTTAGAATCGGAGAGAACAAAGCATGGGGATATGCTGTATTCGGGAGTATAACAATTATTTTATATATAGGATTCGGGGGGAATGATGCAATATCAGACTTTGGAGCTAAGCTTTTAATTTAGGCTGGATATAACTATTGGGAGAGTTGGGATAGAAATTGTGTGGAATGTATAAAAATATCATATTTTTGTAAAAGGAAATATCCGCTCAGATGACTAAGAACCCCAAAAACATTGCTTTTGATGATTTTGCCGTAGTAGATTTATTTTGCGGGATTGGTGGACTCACCCATGGTTTTATAAAGGAAAATTTTATAGTTGATGCCGGAATTGATTTCGATCAATCATGCAAATACGCATATGAAAAAAATAACGATACAAAATTCATATACAACGATATTACCCAACTCTCTCTAAGAAAGTTAACTTCCTTATATACTAAGGGTAAGAAAAAAATTCTTATCGGCTGTGCGCCTTGTCAACCATTTTCTAAATATAATCATACTGAAAAAAAGAGTAAACATATTGAAAAATCTAAATGGAAGTTACTCTACTCATTTTCCGCATTAATCCAAAAGCTGCAACCAAAGATTATTTCTATGGAGAATGTCCCACAACTTGTTAATTTTAATAATGGAAAAATCTTTAATGACTTTATAAGTAAGCTGCGGCGAAGTGGTTATCATATTAGTTGGTCAATTGTAAACGCACAAGATTATGGGGTTCCTCAACGACGCAAACGGTTGATTCTATTCGGATCTAAATATGGAGAAATAAAACTAATCGATAAAACTGTAACCGAAAAAAAATATAAGACAGTTAGAATGGCGATAGGCCATCTCCCACCTGTTGAAGACGGCATCGTTCTTTCAGATGATCCCTTACATAGAGCACGAAAGTTAACAGAGTTAAACAAGAAACGAATTCAAGCAACCAAAGAGGGGGGATTCTGGCGCGACTGGGACAAAGACCTCTGGCTAGACTGCCATAAGAACGATATCGGGAAAGAATATAGAAGCGTTTATGGAAGAATGAATTGGGACGATGTTGCTCCTACTATGACGACTTATTGTGTAGGACTAAGCAATGGACGATTTGGCCACCCTGAGCAAGATAGGGCGATTTCACTGAGGGAAGCTGCATTACTACAAAGTTTTCCAGAATCATATGATTTAATCGATCCAGAAGCAACATTCTCTTCTCCTAAAATTGCAAGACACATTGGGAATGCGGTTCCAGTGGAACTGGGTATAGTCATTGCCAAAACAATAAAAAAACATATCAACGAAGTTGGAAGAATTAGATAATAAGCTTCGCTGGCGATTTGACGTTAATACTTTCCGACTGCTGGGAAGAGAGCTAATTACCGATCGCATAACAGCAGTTTTCGAATTGGTTAAAAACTGCTATGATGCAAACAGCACAGAAGTAGACGTCATGTTTTTTGGTGTTGCCCCGGTTGACACTAAAAGCAAGCTAAATACAAATGGGAATGTGTCTTCAATCATAACAAAACCACTCGATGGAAAGGTGATAATTAAAGACAATGGCATAGGTATGTCATTTGAGGACATCCGTGACAAATGGATGGTAGTTGGCACAAATAGTAAGCGCGTTCAATTGTTCTCAGATGAACCTTTCAAGAGACGGTTTGTAGGAGAAAAAGGGATAGGTCGATTTGCTGTCGATAAGTTAGGTGCTCAAGTAAAAATCATAACAAAGAAGGCTGGCGATGTTAGCTGGTTAAATGTTGAAATAAATTGGGAGGAGTATGAGAGCAAAGCATCGCAAGAGCAGTTAATCTTATTTACGGATATTGAGAACAAATACTATTATACTGACGCCTCAGTAGATGAGCAGGGGACAATTCTTGAAATTACTAAAATAAACGATTATTGGACAAAGCTTGATATTGACAGGCTTTTTAAAGAATTAGCTAAAGTTGTTTCTCCTTTTTTTGCTTCAGTCAACCCATTTAATATTTATCTAACTTGCAGTGACTTCCCAGACTATGTAAAAAAGAAGCACGTAAAAGCCGATGAAACCAAATATTCGTCCCATAAGGCAACTATAGATTTCGACCTTAATGCTGGGTCACAAGAACAATTAGTATTTGACGAAAAGGGCGGTCAAATCAACACTGAGAAAATTCCGATAAAATCGTTTGGCCCTGTAAAAATGCTACTCTACTACTTCAACAATGAAGCAAAAAAACGGTATAATCGGGCATATAAGAACGACGACTCTAGAATAGATGGAATTAAGATTTATCGGAATGGAATAATCACCACTCCATTTGCAGAATTTGAGGCGCATCCAGATAAAAAACGAGATATCTTAGGTATTGATAAGAGATTATGGAGAGATATTTTTAATAAAGTCAGTAGTCGCGAAGTTATCGGCATAGTTGAGATAACAAAAGAAAACAACCCTCAGATTATTGATGCGACGAATAGACAAGACTTTGTTGATACGCTGGAATTCAGAGATCTAAAAGTTTTTATAATTCAGCAACTTGATGTTCTTGCCAAGTTAAAACAATATGAAAGGAGCAAGACAAAGGCGCAGCGACAAACTGCTCTGGAGAAAGCTGGGGCCGACATTAAGTCTTTCAAAGATGTTATTGAAAATATTGAAAGTCAAAATCCTGTTCTTAAGGAGTATTTAGAGCCGCTTAAAGAGCAAGCAATTCAAATTGGGAGAACAGTTTCAAAGGGAATTCAAGAGCAAAAAAAAGAGCGCGAAGAATTCACTCGGAAAGAGAATATTTATTTTTCATTGATGTCCTTGCAGGACTATGCAATACGGATATCACATGCAGTTCGAACCTCACTGGGCAAAATTAAAAGAATGGCCGAGTACTTCAAGGACCATTTCCCAGATGAAAACTTAACTGATGATTTCAAGGAATACTCGCTGCTTATCTATGAAGAGATGAATACTTTAAGCAGAGTCATCGATTTTATGCTAAGCTATGCAGCTTCTAATGCTGATTTCGTCGACTTCAGCGTAAAAGAGTTAATTTTGAACCTTCTCACCGTATCCTATAAACAGACCTTTAAAGATGAAGGCATAACGCTAACAATTGACATTAAGGATAATTTTATAGTTAACGCCAATAAAAAATTTTTTGAAGACATAATACAGAATCTCGTTTCGAATTCCATAAAAGCTCTCCAAAAAATGCCGAATAAGCATATAAAGTGCACGGGATATATTGAGGACAAGCAATTTGTTTTCTTTTTTTCTGACAATGGCGTAGGAATAAAGAGAGGCGAAGAAGATAAAGTTTTTGAGATCTACTACACAACGACAGCAGAAGAAGGTGGTGCTGGTCTTGGGTTATTTATTGTAAAGACCAGGATTGAAGCTTTGAAAGGCACGGTCGAGATTGTTCAACCTGAATTCAATCCGAGCGGTGCGACGATTAAAATCACATTGCCATTTAGGGAGGGGTAGGATGCCGATTTCTAGCATAAAAACTGTTATAATTCATGATAATTTATCTCCACGCGATCCCCTGATCGTTGAACTTCAAAAAATATACGGCAAAAATAATGTTATTTTTTTTAAGGATGCTCAAGAAGGCTTAACCTATCTAAATGAACATATTACTGAAAAATTAATAGTATTATTAGACCTAAATTTTGAGTCGTCGAACCCTCTCACAGGCGGAAAACTTTTTGAAGAAATTCGGAAAAAAACCTCATTAATTTACGTGATTATATGGACTGCAGCAGACTTAAGTTCTGTCGACAAAGAAGACCTTGTTAGTTTTATAAATAACGATGCTCTTGCATTTGCATATGCAACTGCGGACACCGCGGAAATCATCAATCTTATCAATAAGGCATCTCATCAACTCTCAACCAGAATTGACGCCCTACTTGAAGATCTGATTGCCCACCAACCTAATAATACGAAGGACACTCCAACCTTCATGACAAAGGATGGGAAACAATATACCTTAAATGAAATAGCAGATAGCATACGCCATCAGGATGAGCTGGGCAAAATGATAGAAGCGAGCATCTTAAATTTAGCTATCGACTTATTAATACGACATGAGAAGCCGATCTGATGGTACATGTAATTGTTGCTTATGATGAGATTGCATCGAAAGGAGGCTCTTATTTCCAAGAGAGTTTTGACTACATTGCCGGTAAACTTAACGCCCTCTCCGCCGTAACTGTAAGACCTCTACCGAATGCAAGATGCACCAAGCAGAGCATTAAGTCTGAAATTGAATCCTTAGAGAAATTTATTTTTGTCGGGATCTCTCACGGCCATGAAACCCTTCTTAAGGCGAACTCTATCTACGTTGAGTCAAGTGACCTTGCACTATTTGAAGGTTCTTTTTTTTATACAGCCGCCTGTTTGACAGGAAGAATTTTAGGACCCGCCTTGATTGCACATGGATGCGTCGCCTACATAGGCTATACTGTTGATGTAGATGTATGGCTTTCGCACTCCTCTACCTTTGCTGACTGTGAGAATTACGCGCTCTGCGAGTTTATCACATCTGACAAAACTGTTAGAACAGTTTTTGATGAAGCCGTTACCAGATACAACACTGAAATTAATCGACTTCTAAATGGGAATTTCCTTGATGTAATTGCCGCATCATTTCTTCGATCGAACCGAAATGGCCTTTTAATTATTGGTAACGAGAGATCTACTGTTCATGATTTTGACTGCTAGTGTCTGACATCTTTAGCAATGAGAAAAGAAGCCAAATCATGGCTTCGGTAAAGTCTATTAATACTCGTCCTGAGATTGTAGTTAGGAAATACCTATTTGCTTGTGGTTTTAGATATCGCATTAATCACCCCAAATTACCTGGTAAACCTGACATTGTGCTTCCTAAATATAAAACTGTAGTTTTTATTCATGGATGCTTTTGGCACGGGCATCGAGAGTGTGAAGCTTCTCAATTGCCTAAAACTAGGTTAGACTACTGGTCAAAAAAAATAGAAAGTAATTCTCTCAGAGATAAAAAAAATGTTTCGAGTTTAAGAATACAGGGCTGGCAGGTTATCATCGTTTGGACATGCCAACTATCAAATAAGTCAAAGAAAGAAAAAGCGCTCACAAAACTAGTTCGAATGATATCGAAACCATAAACATTACGTCCTGTATCTTTGATTATCCTTGTCTTGCAGTCTCACTTCTGGGCTTACCTTGTTGCGTTCCTTGGTAGTTGTCAGCGGCCCGCGAACACGCGTGGCGTGTCCCTACGGGGTGCACTTCGCGCGTATCCTCGCGCTTGTACTTACTTCTTCACTGCGCTTTTGAGGGTGTCGGCTTCGAAGATTGCTTCTTCTATTAATTTGCCTTGTTCGTCGAAGCGTTGGGCGGTGCCTTGGCGGTAGCCGTAGCTGTAGTGGATCGTCTGCGCGAGCTGGCCGTTCTCGTGATACCATTTCTGCGTGCCGTGCTGGGCCGAGCATTCAAATGCGTACGCTTCCTCGACGTTGCCGTTCTCGTAGTAGAAGAGGCTCCGCACGAGGCGTCCGTTGGTGAACGTGTGTTTGAAATCGAGTTTTGTCGTGTCGTCGCCCCAATAGTTTTTTAGTTCGCCGGTGTACCCGGGCGCAACGCCACTCTCGGTTACGAGCGCGTTCTCGAATTTCAGTGCGATCGCACAGCTATCGAGCGGCGCAGCGACCTGCGCGTCCGGCTGCGACTTCGTGCAGGAGACGAGCAGCAGCGCGATGAGAATGAGGGAGATGGGTGTCATGTTGGCCAAAGGCCAAATTAAAAATTCAAAATTAGAAATTAAAAAAGGGGAATGTCCTTTACACGGCAACCGGATAGACTACGTCGTTACGGAGCGCCTGCGCGGCAAAATCGAGTGCGGCGGAAATATCTTCTTTCGTAAGTTTTGGATAGGAGGACAGGATGGCGTCCACAGTCTCGCCATCGGCAAGCTTTTCGAGAATAAGCTCGACGGGGATCCGCGTACCGCGAATGGTCGGCTTTCCGAAAAGGATGTTTGGGTCAGATACGATGCGAGGTGTATCCATTTAATCTATAGTACAAAGATGGCGGGCAAACAGTTTTCGGGGAGCGGGTGGGGGCGGGGGTCGGACGTTCGGGCGTACGGGCGTTCGGTGGTGTGGATATAGGCGGGGTGGGTGATTTAAGATGTAAGATGTAAGATTTAAGAGTAATGCGGGGAGTCGTATAGTGAGGCGTATCTGCTAACGACTAAAGACTGGCGACTAACGACTGGCAGTGTGGGCTCCGCGGTTGTGTTGAACACTGACCCTCACCCCGGCCCTCTCCCTCTGATGAGGGCGAGGGGGTGTTGGGCTACGCCATTTGCGCGCGCCGGTGTGGGCTCCGCGGTTGTGTGAACTCTGACCCTCACCCCGGCCCTCTCCCTCTGATGAGGGCGAGGGGGTGTGTGCGCTCCGCAGTCTTTTCGTTTTTTATCGTACTACTACTTTTGCTGCTTTGAGGCCGGTGGGTGTGGCTAGTTTAGCCAGGTAGATGCCGGGGGATAGTTTGGGGAGCGCGAATCTTTGGCCGCGGTGGGTTTTGGTTTGCAGGATCTCCGTGCCGGTGGCGGTGAAGAGCGTGAGCGTTGCGTCGTCGTCGATGATCAGATGATCGGTTGCCGGGTTCGGGCGCAGATGGATCGTTGCGATCTCGGCGGCATCCGTCTTGACGGCGAGCGGCACTGAATGCTGCTTGAAGAACGGCCAGAGGATGTCGCACAGCGAGATCGGATAGCTGATCGGATTCGGATACTTGTGTTCGAGTCCTTTGAAGAGCAGGTAGTCGAACTCCCAGCCAGCGGTCGCGGCGAGTGTATTGAACTTGTAGCGAAGCACGAGCGCCGTCGAATCTTTCGTGAAGGTTTCGCCGAGGCCGAGGACGCCGAGATATTTGCCGATGAGTCTGCGGTGGATCGCCAGCGACGTGTCGTTGAACGGGAATTCGTTATAGCCGTAGTCCTCGCACTGATCGTCGCCGGTGCCGATACTATAGATGAAGGGCATCGGCCGCGCGATGGCGCCGGAGTCGTTCTCGTTCAAGCCGCCGGCTTGCGCGTGCATCGCCGCGAAGACGTCGCTCATCTCGATGAGCAGCTTCGATACCATGACGCCGCCGCTCGAAAATCCTGTTGCGTAGATGCGCGCGGCATCGACATTGAGCGCCTGCTTTATCGTATCGATCATGCGGCGGAAGAACGTCACGTCGTTCTTGATATTCTGTCCCGGACATGCGATGCCGCCACTGAGCTTGCCGCCTGTGACTTCGCCGGTCGCCCACTTCGTAGTGGTAAATGGTCCGTTGCCTTCGTCAACGCAGATGCGCTGCGACGATGGGAAGACGGTGATGAACTTCTCCTCTTCGCCTTTTTCTTTCCAGCCGGATGTGTTGTAGAAAACTTCGCCGCTATCTGTGGTGCCATGGAGCATGAAGACGACGGGATATCCGCCGGCGGGCGCGGTGCCGCTGGGGATCTGGACGATGAATTCGCGCTCGGCGGAGTCGACGATCATCGTGACATCGAGACGCGTTTGGGCCGCGGCGATCGTAGCGAGCGCGGTGAAAAGTACGGCGAGTAGCTTCATAGCGAAATGCGGTTGTGGGTTAAGCGGCGAAACTACGAAAAATTAGTGCGGGCGTTCGGGGGTTCGGGGGTTCGGGCGGTCGGTGGGTAGATAGTTCTGCTAACGACTAAAGACTGATGACTAGCGACTTGTGTGGGCTCCGCGGTTGTGTGGAATGCGACCCTCTCCCCGGCCCTCTCCCTCTGATGAGGGAGAGGGGGTGTTGGGCTCCGCGGTGTGCTCACCCCTGTGTGTGGCTCCGCGGTTTGTTTGCGTGAATGAAAATTAACGATATAGATGTCACTCCCGGTGGGGCTGTGGCGTTAGGAGGGTACGTTCATCACTTTATTTGTCTAAACCTATGAAAATAGCCTATTTTTCCCGTATCGTTGTGGCGCTTATCGCGCTCTTCGTTTCTACCGGTGCTTTTGCGGCCAGTGATTACCTGCTCGAGATCGAAGGCATCAAGGGCGAATGTGTCGGCAAGCACATCAAACTTATCGAGCAAGCTGATGGCTCGTTCACGGCTGAGAACATCCCATCTGGCACGTACAAGCTGATCGCTAAGCCGAATGCTGCCGACGGATCGGTGCGAACTGCGAGCATGTCAAAGCCGCCGGCGGTCTATAACCTGAACTTCGACTGCATCGTCTCGCCACGCGACCCGGCCAGCGGACAAGCAAGCGGCAAGCGCGACGCTGCTTCCGGACAAGCGACTGGCAAACGCCAACACAAGCCGATGAATATCCAGAAAAACAACGTGATCCTTAGTGCCGGTGGCGTATTCATCAGCGAGATCGTTGTCAGCAAAGTACAGGACGACGCAACCGATGACGGCAGCTCGACGGCAAAAGCTGGTCAGACCGCAGGCTATGACCTGAAGCTGAACAAGAAAATCTAAAGTAGTGATTAGTGGTTAGGGGCTAGTGATTAGTCCTTGGTCAGAAAACGCCGCCACTTGAGCGGCGTTTTTCGTTACTGGGAATTTGTAAGTTCTTCCGTGAAAATTGCAACAGTCTGGCGAGGTGGGCGTGTAATTTTGTAGTGGTTTTGCCGTATACCAGAGTAAGCCTCATTAAGCCCCCCATGATAGCGAAGCCAGCCCAACGATTGTTTCTATGATGCTAAGACTAAAACGATTCGGTCTTATCAGATCATCATGGCATTAGATTATAACACTGTGGTAAGTGGTGATAATCTAAGAAAAGCCCTCTTGTAATGAGAGGGCTTTTTTTAGTCGATAGTCGATAGTCAATAGTCAATAGTTGATAGTCTGGGACAATTGACTACCGACTATCGACCATCGCCTTCCCGCGATGCAATTTTGCGGCGAATTCTTTCGGTGCTGCGAAGGCTGCGAATAAGAGTATATTTAAGACGATGGGAAATACGATAGACACGAAGCAAAGACCGAAGGTGGCAAGGTTGTAGAAGATCCCGTATCGATAGATCTTCTTGTAGGTATAAAAAAACTTCCGGTGCGCCTCGTCGACGAGGTGATTGTTGTAGGCATGACTGCAGATCCTGTCGGCAGCGATGGAGATCAGAACGTAGTTCAGGCTGAACATGGCGAATGCTGCTTGCGTATCGCGTTCAAGGTACTCGGCGAGCATCGCTGTCGGAAATGGCGTGAGCGTGACGATAAATAAGAGGAAGCCATTGACCCAGATGAAGCCGGTGTCGCTTCGGGTGATGTACTCGACGGCAACATGATGATTGATCCAGCAGACAAGGATGGTAACGAAGCCGATCGTAAATGCGAGAAATGACTTCCAATGATCGAGGATAACCTGCAAGAGGCCTTCGTCGGATTTGACATGCAGAGCGGCGATCAACTCCAACACCAGAAGTGTAATCGCGATCGCAAAGACGCCATCGCTGAATGCCTCGATGCGTGCTGTTTCTTTTGCGTTTGAGTTCTTCATGGGAGGTCAAATTTACGAAAGTAGGGGCGGTATGTAAGATGTCCGAGTTAAGATGTAAGAGAGTAATGCGGGTGGTAGTCCAGGCAGAGCGTGAAAACGAGTATATTTGTCTTCTCACTTAGCTCGTGGAAGGGAGTCGTCATGCGTCTTACTACTATGATTTGTGCGCTTGTCGTTGTGGCAGGCGTTGTTTCGGGTTTGCGTGCGCAATGCACGGTTTCTATGCAGGTGAATCCGCCGTACTCGGTGTATCTGCAGGACTATCTCCAGCATGCGAATCGCTGCGTGATGAGCGTCGGGTTTTCCGGCAACCAGCCACGCGACGTCAAGTTTCGCATCACGCTTAGCGGTTCGAATGGCGTCGTTATCCGCACGAAAGATTCGTATCAGCCGTCCACACCGTTTCGCGTGCAGCCCGGGCAGACGTATCAGTTCACGGGGGCGCAGCTACAGCAGGTCATCGATATCGAGCAGCTTGATTTCGCCGGCGTCTCACGCGAGCAGATAACGCGCAGCGGGATGCTGCCGGAAGGCATCTACCAGTTTTGCGCGCAGGTGCTCGATTACCAGAACGGCCAGGCGATGTCGGAGCCCGCGCCGTCTGGCTGCAGCAATACATTCGAAGTGCGGCAGTTCGATCCACCGATCATTACGCTTCCGCAGAACGGCGCGCAAATCCGCGAGCGTGACGCCCAGAGTCTGATGGTCGCGTGGATGCCGCCGCCGGGTGCGCCGGCGCCGATCGAGTATCGCCTGCGTGTTGCCGAAGTTCTTCCCGGACAATCGACACACGATGCGCTTCATAATACATCGACGCTATTTTTCGATAAAGTTCTCTATGGGACATCGTACAACTGGCTTCCGGGTGACCGCAAACCTGCGGCCGGCAAGAAGTATGGGATGACGGTGACGGCCACGACAACGCCAAGCTCCAACTTTAAGAATGGCGGCGAAAGTGAAGTGGTGGCATTCGATGTCAAGTTCGAGGATCCTCCGCCGAAAGATACGGCCGTCGGTGGTGGCGGTGGCGTAGCTGGCGGAGCAGCAGGCGGCGATGGCGGGCAACCGCCGGTCCCATACATCATCAGGATCTATGGCCCACCGCCTGGGGATATAGATTCGGAGAAGTATGAACGGTTGTGCATTATCGCCGTCGACGAGGTCAAGGACACGATGGTCGGCGGGCTGCATGATTCGTCGTTCGCGACGGGAAAGAAGATCCGGCGCGACGACTACATTCCACTGCGTGCAATAGGTGTTGACTACGACGCCGTGCAGTGGAAGTGTTTGGTCTTCAAGAAGTGCGATGAGTCGGAGGGCAATATCAAATTGCCGCTCACGAGCCGGGTGCGGTTCGAGTGGAAGATCACGTCTGGCCCGGGAAGTTTCAAGAAACTTGGTGTGCTGCCGGATGGTCTGACAACCGATGCGGGCGATATGGTTATCTTCGAGCCGCCGTATGTGGCGCAACCGGATTCGGGGAAGATTACAGAGGAGACTACGACGATCACGCTGACGACGATCGACAATAATAAGACGCAGATCACCGATCCGCCGACGACGAAGACTGTGACGATCGTGACGCGGCGCAAGTGGGACGCGCAGGATTTTTACTTTGTCGATGTCGAAAGCGAACGCATCAAGTTGCCGAAGCCACCGGCGGAAGTGAAGCCGAGCGGAACGTGCGTGCCCATCAAGGGCTGGGATAAACCTTCGAAGCTGCCGAAGCCGGAGATCGTACTGCCGGCAGGAATTCCGAACAATGACAAGCTCGTCTCGGGTCAGTGGATGTTGCTTGCGGCCAAGGACATGCATGAAACCGATCATCTGATGATGATCTGCAAATCGCCGTCGTGCACCGGCGAGACAACCGGAAAACCGTACGAAGATAATATCCAATGGGAGTGGCGCATCCTCCGTGGCGGTGGCAAGCTACTTGCGCATTCGGGGCAGATGGTCGTCTACGAGGCGGGCGAGGTTACCGATGATAAGGGTGTGACGGTGAAGATCGAGGTGAAGGTGACAAATCCGGAAGGACTGCAGACGAGGGACTTTGTCAATTACGATACGATCGAATTCAAGGCGTATCGTCCGGGCATCGAACTCTCGACACCTCCTGCTGTATGGATACCCGGAGCGGACAACACGGTTATGCTTTCGTCACGACTCTTGTACCGTGACGATCAGGAATGGAAGGCAGCCCTTCCACACATGGGGCGCATCATGTTTAGCGAGCTTGTGCGGACGTCGCATGAGCCGGGCGTATGCACGAACTTCCCGCCGAGGAGTGAGGCCCAGCGGTGCCCCGATCTTGCGATCAATGCGGGTGCGGATATCGAACTGTGTAATATAGATACGGCGACACCGTGCAAAGAGCCCTTGTATACCGGTGGGCGGTCGAGGAAGCCGTCGCGCACGCAGACGGTGACCGTGCAGTGCCGAGATTATGGCGCCTATGGCGCGCTCGCTGCCTTTGCCGTTCCGGGCATACATAATGGCAAGGAATGGAGAAAAGAAACACCGTACTATCAACAAGTATCGACGTTCGTCCCGCCCAAGCTGGTGAAGAAGAAACTCGTCGAGATCGACAGCAACACCGTGACAATTCCGACCGACAGAAACGGCAATGGGATACCCGACGCCGGCTGGAAGGCGCATGATAATGATAAGGTCACCTATAGTGATCGGGCCGATCCCAAGGAGATCGCCAATGACGACGACGAGGAACCACCACTCGACAAATACCGCGGCGACGGTCTGACACTCTATGAAGAGTATCGTGGATTTATGATCAAAGGGGGGAAGCATATTCGTACAAATCCGACGATCAAAGATCTCTTCCTTTTTATGGATGGCGATCTGCCGCTCGACCTATTTATCAGCCTGACAGGCATTAAGCCACATTTCATAACTGAGGACCAGTTCGATGGCACCGAATCACGTTTAATCAACGGGAATAAGTTTACACCAAATTGGGACGTATGCGAGCAACGCGGTCTCTGGCTTGTCGATGAAGATCCCGGAAAGGGCCTTCTGGGAAATACGACGGTGGGTACTATCTCCAGCGCTGCTCCGCCATCCTGGGTATATAAAGTTCAGGTTGGGAAAGCGAAACTTGTCAATTGGTGCGCAGAACGTAAAATGACTGATCTCTACGATCAAAAACTCAAGCAGGTTGTCGCGCATGAACTGTGTCATGGATGTAACGTCGCTCATCATGGAGAGGAACCTGCGGAGGCACCGACGATGAAGCATGGTCTTCGCAGCGGCGATTGGCACTGTATCATGCGTTACGATAACACGGAGGTCGGTCTACCTGAACCCATTGGCACGACTCTCTGCACCAGCGGCAGAGGCACCGGGGTCAATGCGAGGAACGGCGGGCAAAGCAGAGGCGATGCACGAAAAGGCCGCGGCGATTGCCAACGGCAGCTCCGCATTTCCGGACGAAGCAAAGACTATCGGAGAAAAGGCATCGTGCTGGATGCAAAGTAATACCATGTGCACGAGAGCCGAGTGTATGAACCATAATTCACCGTAACTTTTGTCACCACGACTTCTGCCGGGGCGTTAAGGTCGTACGTTCTTTACTACATTCACGTAAACACCAATCTGCTTATTCTCGGAGACACGTTATGAAATTCTTCCTTATTCTCATTTTGCTTGTAGGATTCGGGCAAGCTACGACTGCGCAGGA
>JANWLI010000192.1 GCA_025450975.1 Candidatus Kapaibacterium sp.
AAAAAGATATCTTGTGGTTGTAACTCTCCAGAAACCACATCAGAATACACCAAAAAAACACTTTTTTAAGAACCTCTCTTTCTTAAAAAAGACACACGTATTAAGAGCTTACTCTCATGTGTGGAGACAAATATAATAAAATATTAATGTAAAACCAAATCCGACTAAGGTTTTGGTAAAAATAGCCTTTTTTCCCCTAGGGCAAAAAAAGAGCCCCGCTATGCGCAGGGCTCGTAACAACTAAGAAAAACGGACTACTTGCTGATCGCCATCTGACGCACCAGACGGGCATTGCCGGCCTCTAAAATATAGAGGTACGTGCCCGATGCAAGACCCGTCGTATTGATATCGACATCATACGTGCCTGCGCCTACTGTCGTATTGACGAGTTCGCGCACCGTCTTGCCCGTTACATCGGCAAGCACGATACGGACTGCCGACGATGTCGGCACCGTGTACTTGAACGACGTCATGCCAAGCGCCGGGTTCGGAGCGTTCTGCTCTAGAACGTAGCCATCGACCGTACGCACATCCTTCACACTGCCTGCCGTAGCGGAGCCGGTGACATTAACTTCAAGCGCGTTGCCACAGACCTCAGCACTCGGGAAGGAGACCACGGCTGTGAACTCGTTCATCGACGGCGGGTTGAAGGAGAACGTCAGGACGCCCGTACCACTGGCAGGAATTGGCGTATCGGCACCACTGACATAGGTGAATGCAGTTGCCGGTGTGATCGTCGGCGTATTCGGCGTCCACGGCAGATTGCCAGAGTTGGTCACCGTGATCGTAAAGGTGCTCGATTCATTTGCCTTCGTCGGCAATGCAGCAACCGGTGAGATCGGATCAAGGATCGCGCATGCGCCCGTTCCCTGTAAGTTGACGATCTTCGAACCTGCATTCGTGCTGGCAAGCGTCAGCGTTGCCGGCTTGAGGCCGCTCGAGATCGGCATGAAGTACACGGTGAACATTGCTGTTCCGCCGGCTTCTACCTGACCGCTCGATGCTGGCGTCACGGTGTACGATGCTGCATCGGTGCCGGTGATGCTTGGCGTATACGTTGTTGCAACGTCGCCGCAGTTGGTCACCGTTACGACGATGCTGTCGGTCGCGTTGTGCGGGAGCATGGTCGTCTCAAAGGCAACCTGCGGAGTTGCTTCGAGGCAGACGAGCAGGCCTTTGATATCGACTGTCGTCGTCAGCGGGATCGCCTTGTCGTTCGAGGTCGCAGTGACCGTGAACGTCGCAAGACGCGAACCGCGCTCGCTCGGCGTGCCGCAGACCTGTACGGTTACATTCGACTTTGCCTTCAGGATGAAGGGGAAGGTGATGCCCTTGAGCACATAATCTGTTCCACCGGCTCCGGCGAACGTTGCGCCGGTCAGTGTAGCATCTGCATCGCCGCTATTGGTGATCACCATCGTACGGCATAATTCCTGATCGATGATCGAAGAATCGATGATGCCGGCATCGGTAAGATCCATCGACAGATTACCGAACGGAACGCCAACGCCGCTGATATCATAGTACATCGATGTCGTTGCCGTGTCACGACGCGGCTGATCGAAGGTCAGCGGGATGTTTGTGACAACATGGAAACGAGCAACGCGTGTGCCACGCTGTATTGGTGTGAACGTTACCGTGACCTCACGTGAATGTTCCGGCGCAATTTTCGTCTCGGCACCGACAAGGGGCGTAAGCACGAAGTCCTGATCGGCAGAGCTGAACTCATTACGCAGGATCTCCAACGTGTCGGAGCCCGGAGTATAGATCGTAAACTTCTGCGTTGCAACCGTACCCATTTCGACGGAATCGAAGATCATCGGATCCGGCGTTACAAGAAGGCGCGGCAGTATACCGGTACCGCGAAGCTGAATATCGACGTCCGGATCGTTCGACGAGTTGTTGTAGATGCGGAGGTTTGCTACATGGATGCCTTCGGAAGTCGGCGAAAAGCGGATACGCAGTGTATCGCTGAGGCCGGGGAGAAGGGGATCCATAGGCTCACGAACAACCGTGTACATCGGCCCTGATTCAAGCGTGATCTCAAAGTCGTTCGGATCGGTGAACGTGAGTGGCGCTTCGCCCTTATTGGTAATGATCACATCTTCGTCGATAGATTCTCCGAGACGGACGCGCTTCTTATTAAACATCTTTACCGTCGAGACTTCGATCACTGACGAGCGGGTAAAGCCGGTTAGCGCAACCTGCTGATCGCCGCTGTCACGACCGTTCGACTGTACTAAGAGCACCGCGCCGCGCGGGCCTGAACCTTGTGCATTCCACTGAACCTGGAAGGTTGCACTTTGACCAGGAGTCAGTGAAGTAGGAGGCAAGGACAAGAGAGTAAAATCCGCATGACCCGTTGAGATCACGACGTTAGTGATGAGCAACGGATCGGGAGCTGTGCCAACCGACTGCACGGTGATCGTCCCGATCATGATGGTACCGCCATCGGCAAGCGCGAAGTCAATATACTCAGGCGTTACACTGATCTGGCGATCGGGGATTGCCGACCAACGAACATTCGCCGAGGGTGTCGAGGTTGTCGTAGCAAGGTGAGCGACGGAGAGGAATGATGGACTATTGGTGCCATTGAGCCCGACGCCGCACGAATTGCCAAGCGAGAATCCATTGTCCTTATAAATGAATTCGATAGTGTTTGATGTCTCGTACAGCTTCACTTGCCAATCTGTTGCTTGCCCGTTTCCAGAATAGGCGCGCGTATTGGTCCACTGAACGGTTAGCACACGATTTGGTGCGCTGCCGGACGTCTGGTAATACAGGCCTGATTGGACTACCTGGTCAGCAGTATAGACCATAAACCCGTTACGGAATGTTACGTTGTTAAAGTTATTACTGCAGCAACCATTTCCCGGATTGTTTCCAATAATAAGAAAACCATTCGTCGAAGCCATCATGGAGGTGTTGGCTGCGAAGGTCGTATTATCATACTTAAAACTAAAGGGAATCGCGAATGTGTAACTGCAGTCGTCACAAGATGAGACAAGGAGTGTACCCGAGCTAGCGATCGAACTATAGCCGCCACTAAATGTAGTTTTCGTGTAGGTATTTATACGCTGGGAGAACGACGTCTCACCATAAAGCAGTAACCCTAAAGCGCACAAACTAAAGAATACACGGAAGTACCTGTTGGATCCCATGATAATCACCTCTAATTAAGTTGAATGAAAACTTGTTTTGAACCCCCAGAGTCGGGCATAAGCCGAGCCCATAACCATGCAAATATAATGAAAAAGTATCTATTCAGTTGCATTTTTGGCTTTGATGGGCACCTCCTTATTAATAAGATAGAAAAAGCGCCGAAACCTTAGCCTTCCGAATGCCATAAAATTATCTTTTAATATTGAATTTTGGAACTAAATATCACACATCCTGTTCACATTATTGTCTTATATGCCGGATTCGGACCTAGAAACCGAATCTGAAGTAGTTCTCTCAGTAACCACTATGAAAACTGAATACTTAACCTCACCGGAAGTCCGGAAGACCTTCCTTCGTCATACCGAACACGAACTGACCATCTGCCTTGGCGATAACGCAGTCGAGAATCTCCGCTCATCCCTTGCTCATGCACGGGCCTTGCTCGATTCGCGAAGGTTCGATTCTGTCGTCTACGTTAACCTGCCATTCTCATCGCGTAGGGTAACCGATGCACGACGGGATGTCTTTCCGAAGTCGGAGAATAATCCGAACTTCACCTTGCTACACAATCACATCGGCAGGCTCGGACCGGAGTTCGGAGAAGTCCGCAGAGCGGTCGAATCGGCCAAAGGCAAAGTCGCCGTGATCATCAACTCGTGGGAGTTCGCTTCGAGCAGTTACCGATACAAAGAGCAGTTGCTATTCGCCTTGCATGAACTTGTGTGCGGCGACGAGGTAACGGTCTTCGTCTATTCGCAAGCCAAATATGCAACACCTGGTGAGATCCACCGGCAGGGACTCGGCCGCCTGACGATGTTCGCTGCCGGCGTCATGCTAATGCCGACTGAAGAAGACGTGCAGATCATGCTCCCGGCGAGCAAAAACGAGACGAAGCAAGCCAGTGGAGGTGCACTGCCAAGTGTACCGAAAATTAATGAGTTACGATATGCTGATGCGAAGGAGTTGGCGATAGCGGTATGAAGAGGATAAGGCAACATATCGCTCCTACGGAGCTATGCTTCTTGTAGGCTTCTCACCCCGGGCTTACGCCCGGGGCTACCGACATGTCGCGCCCTACGGCGCTCTTCGTTTCGTCTTCGACGAAACGGGATACCCGTAGGGACACGCCCCGCGTGTCCGCGTTACGGATCTACATAAATTGTACTGGTACATTGGCGTACTTTCGGTTTACGACCGTATTCGCCGGGTATCTTCAACCATTAGGTATACATCGGGATTGCGGCGCCATGCGGCACGGACACGCGCGGCGTGTCCCTACGGAAGTGGTCGGCGAAGCCGCCCATGCAAACGCATCCCATGGTGGCGAAGCCAACATGAAAAGCGCCGTAGGGCGCGACATGTCGATAGCCCCCGGCGTAAGCCGGGGGTAGAGAAATAGAAAATATGAGGAGCTCCGTAGGAGCGAAATGTGACTAAGGGATAAGTTTAACTTTATTCCACAAAGCATCAAGCTCAGGAAGGCTATACTCTTTCCACGGCTTCTCGCTTTGTTCGACTATTTGTTCAACCTTACGAAAACGTCCGTCGAATTTATCGGTCGCTTTTCGTAAGGCCGACTCGGCATCGATGCCGATGTGTCGCGAGTAGTTGACAATGGCAAAGAGCAGATCGCCAAACTCGTCGATCTTCTTTTCCTCTTCATGCTCGGCAAGAAACTCCTGCATCTCTTCGTTGATCTTCGCCAGGACATCCTTCGGATCGTCCCAGTCGAAGCCGACCTTGGCAGCCTTGTCCTGGATCCGTGCAGCGCGCTGCAGGGCAGGCATGGCTTTCGGTACGCCGTCGATGATACTGGTTCGGCCGGACTCTTTGCGTTTAAGCTGCTCCCAGTTCTCCTTGACAACTGAAGCCGTAGCGGCCTCGGCCTCGCCAAAGACGTGGGGATGCCGGTAGATCAGCTTCTCATTTTCCTGCCAGATAACTTCGGCAAGCGAGAAGCTCTCGGTCTCCTCGGCAAGGTTGGCGTGGAAGACGACATGCAGCAGAATGTCGCCAAGCTCCTTGCCAAGTTCGGCCATGTCGGCCTTATCAATGGTCTCGACGACCTCATACGCCTCCTCGATCAGGTGGGGGGCGATCGAGCTATGGGTCTGCTCCCGGTCCCATGGGCAATCTTTTCTGAGGCGCGATACGATGGCGACAAGTCGCTCGAATTCTTTGGAATAATTGAGATTAATGGGTTTTACAGGGTTCACGGCTCGAGAATATTTTCTTAAGGGAAGTATGAAATTTTTATTGGAAGATGACAAAATTGTACTTTTTGGCCTACTTATTGCTAACCTAGACGTAAAGTATGTAAATTTGTACAGCAAACTACGTACATTTGTGCCCAAGTGTTGTTGTGTTTAACAGTCGACCACTAATCTAAAAGAAGAATAAACGGTTTAATTATGGCAGAAGCAGCAGTTACTCGTCCAACACGGACCTCGACCAAGCCGGTCACGCGTCGTACATCGAAGCCGTCGGCAGCTCCGGTCGTATTCCTTACAATCCTATTTGCAGTCTTGATCCACGTCGCCTTCAGCGCCTCGATCGGAGCATTCTCCGAAGAGTCGCATTGGGAAACCTTCGGCTTAAATGCGGAAGTCTATTTCTCGAAGATGCAGATCGAAGAGCATGCCCCCTATTTTGTGAATGCGCCACTTGCATTCTTTCCATTCGATCTCTTTTTCGGCTTCTGCTTTGCAGTGCTGATGGGATTTGCACTTCGCGTGCCGTTCTTCCGCGATCGTGTCTATCATACGATCATCGACGTGAAGAAGCGTCTCATGCTGCAGCTCTCTGCGACGCAGGAAGAAGTTGAGTCGATCCTGCGCAACGATCCCGATAACATCCAGCGCTTACTTTCGCGCCGTGAAGATATTAACCTCGAGAGCGTCCAGTCCGATATTGAGCATATCAATAAGGGCCAGGCGTACCTTGATGGTCGCGGCA
>JANWLI010000193.1 GCA_025450975.1 Candidatus Kapaibacterium sp.
GCCATTACTTCGTTCTTTGTCATGCCTGTGCGAGTTTTGCTTGTGGTTTTGCGCGCATAAAGATCCCGACAATAAACGACATGACGCAGCCGATCAGTGCCGTCTCGGCAAGATAAAAGAGGCCGGCCAGCAGCGGGTTTTTCATCCAGGAGAAATCCTCGAACGTCTGCTTAAACGCGTCGATCTCTGTAGCGCTTGCACCGCTACGTGTCATGGTATCAATGGTTGCACTGTAGTAGCCATCGAAAAACTCGGGCGTGAGGGCAATGTAGATCATTTCCATGAGCCCGACAACAATTCCGACAATGACACTGACGAAGATGCCGACCTTTACGATGCTCCAATAGGAATAGCTGAGCGTTGTTTGCTGCCGGTACGTGCGCATGGCAAAGATGACGGTCAGCAGAAGGATCAGATACCGAAGGTATCCAAGTACTTCAGCAATTTGCAGGGTGTCTGCCGTTAAGTTTGCCACATCTCCAAGGAGCAGGAACGTGATGAAGAAATAGAGCAGGATCAGTCCGCTGCCGATAAGTCCGAAAGTAAGTGCGATCTTTTTCATCTTAGAAGTCCCAGGTAAAAATTGCAAGTGTAGTGCCTTCCGGTGCGCGGTAGATGACATTAGAGACAAAGCCATCCGGAGCTGGAAATTCAGTTGCCGGCACGATGCCATCATCTCTGAGTGCCTTGATCTTCGCGGCGCCATCGGGTGCGAAATACGTGAGAAGCACACCCTTGAACTCCTCACCTTCGTGGATACCGACAACGATATTATCGTCCTGAAGAATTGACCAGGGACGTGGCTCTTTATGGGATGAGACCTTGTCGAACCCCAGCGGTTTCCAGAACGCGAGTGCATTATCGTGGTCTTTGACACTGATAGCAAATTCGCCGAACTTGCCGCATTTCGGATTGACCTCACCGCTTGCTTTGAGCGCATAATTCTTTGCATCGCGATGGATGTCGATAATAACACCCTCCGGAGCATCGATAACGATCTCGCGCAGTTTTCCCTCGTCATCATTAATAAATTCCGCTGCCGGTACATGCTGCTTCACGTGCGAGCCGATCTCGGTCAGGTCCTCTGCGAAATATGCCAGAAGCGGGCTGGGGAAATCCTCTTTGAGCAGCGTCAGGATGATCTGCCCGTCGGTCAGCCGCAGGAAGCTCATATCGGTGGTAATATGAGGCGTCTGATCGGAGACGGGGCTGAAGCCCATCTTCTTATAGAACTCGAATGAAGTCGCAATATCTTTTGTCGATACTGCAATACGTGCCGATGAGCCAAGTTTCATGGTCTGACTATATATTGGTGGTGAAATCAAAAATAACACAAGTAGTACAATTGCTTTTTTCATAATTAAATGTGCTGTGAACGGGTGCAAAAGTACCGGTTACGTTAGGAAAATACATCACCCTTTTGGGTAGTTTTATATACTACTTTCGAATAATTTGAGCGAAAATAAGCAGTTTACTTGAAAAGTCCAAGTTCTTTCGCTTTTGAGATGGCCTGGGTGCGGCGCTTGACGCCGAGCTTCGAGTAGATGTTATTGATGTGCTTCTTGATCGTATTCTCGCTGATAAAAAGCTTGGCGGCGATCTCCTTGTTCGAGTGCCCCATGATGATATGTGACAAAATGTCATTCTCCCTGTCAGTGAGGATGTCGTTCGGATCGATAGTAACAACAGGATGACGGTCAACCTCAACTATCTGGACGATCGTCTTCGCCTTCTTCATCTTGATTCCAACGTAGCTGCCGATGGCCAGGAAGATGAGGCCGATGACCGTGATGTAGACTTTGGTTGAGATCTGGCCGACATAGAACTGCGTTTCAAAAAAGCGGACAAGGAAGATCAGCACAGCTCCGAGCAATGCGGAGACGAGGATCTGCTTATAGAACGAGATATTTTTAGTGGTTTCCAACTAGATAGCGAGACCAGCAACGCTCGCGAAGATACCAACAGGCTTGTACGGGAGGAATGTTTCGCTTGGCGTGGCGCCGGTTAGCACTGCAGCGAAGGGAATACCTGCTGACTGAGCGGCTTCTGCGTCAAGTGTCGTATCGCCAACATAGAGAGCCTCGTGTGGCTGTAGGCTGAGTCGGTCCAATGCCTGGTGCAATCCCTCCGGATGCGGCTTGTGATTCAAGACATCTTCGCCGCCAATAATAATAGTGAAGTACTGTCGGAGTTCGAATTTATCGAGGATCTCTTCGAGTCTCTTCCGGTACTTAGTTGAAATGATACCCAGTTGTTTATTTTGTACGTGCAGAGAGTCTAAAAGCTCGGCAACACCCGAATAGAGGAAGGTCGATGGAGTTATAACTACTTCCGCCCGCTCATTGTATAGCCTGCGGAATTCGGGATACAGCGCGTCATCATCGGACGACGTGATCTCTGCAAACATTGTTTGCAAGGTGTGGCCGATGCGCTTGCTGATGTGTTCGTCCTCAGCTTTCGGCAGTCCCACGCCCACAAGGCCATAGTTAAAGGCGTCGCAGATGCCTCGCGATGAATCGCCGAGGGTAAAGTCGAAATCGAAGAGGATGGCTTTGTAGGGAGCGGTCATTGAGGCATTCCCAACGTGAAGTATGTGGACTCTCGTTTCCATAGGAATAGGAGCTAAATGTATTAAATTTGTCCTTCGTAAAACGGAGGACTACCATGACTTCTTTTAATCGCCTGCTTGTCGTTCTTTCCTTTCTTTTACTCCCCACGCTGCTTCTTGCGACGGATCTTCGGGTCGGCAGGATCGAATCGCCGCCGGAAAAAGTCGCCGTTGGAAAACCAATACCCGTTAAGTTTTGGGTAGAGAACATCAATGTGCTTGATGCGAATCAGTATACACTTACCGTTACCATAACGAAGAAGGGACAGGGGAGTCCAGTGTATACGTCGACATTCGAAGCGACGAACCTGCCGAAATTTGATTCTGTGCTTCTGACAGCGCCGACACAGTTTACACCGCCAACTGAGGGTGAGTATGATATGACGGTGAGCGTAACCTTCTCCGAAGATATCAACAACAGCAACAACTCGAAGACGACGACGTTTACGGCAATCGCTGCACCAAATCTTGGTACGCGTATTCGTCAGTATTCATATTTCAGCCCGACAGGCGATTCGCTTTCGACAATGGGCATTATAGATTTTTCCATCCCTCCGACTATGAAGCCATGCTTTATCAATGTCCTGGTCAGACGTACCGATACTTCGGCAGCAGTGTGGGTTGTCCGGAATCTACTCTATATGGGCCCGGACTTCACGCCGCAAAATAGGATTGGCATGTTCATTGATTTTAAAGATCTCGGCTTTCAGGCGGGGGATATTGCTGACTCCGTTATTCTTTGTGTTACGTGTACCGATGTACCCCTTTCGGAACAACCTCAGCCGGATGTGACCTGCCAGTGGGAGCCTGTAACTCCTACGTCCTATGCAGTCGGCGAAGGGACTGTCGAAGCAGCAGCTTCGAATATATCAGGGCCGTTTCTTCTTGATTCACTTCCGACGTTCCTTGCTTCGCCTTCGCTTGTGGACACCGTCGAACGTGGGTGCACAATGCCGAACATCGATCTCGATGGAAATTCACATCCGGGAGATTCAAACGGATACAAAGGAGACATCAATGCCTGCGCTCCGGCCGCTGTTGCAAACAGCATGCTATGGCTCGAACAGTCATTTCCTGGCAAGATCAGTTCAGGGCTAAGTCATCGCCAGATGCTTGAAGAGATATCTTCGCTCTCTAACCGTCCTGTTGAAGAGGGTACGTCATACTTCAATATGATCGGTGCAAAGCTGGCGTTTATCGACAAGTACAAGCTTCCGATCAAGGTCAAATTCCAGGGCATTTGGGGCGATGCGGGCGACGTTAATTCACCGGATCCACGCTACGGGCATTCTGCCGATTATCAAGGTGCGCCAGGAGGGAATCTTGCACCGGCGAAAACGCCGAAATGGGACTGGCTTGTGAAAGAAATGCAAGATAGTGAAGACGTTGAAATGCTCTTCGGCTGGTGGGATAAAACAACTGGCGAAAGAACACATGGACATTATGTCACAATAACAGGCACTGCCATTATTAGTGGGCAGAAGCAATTCCGATTCAAGGAAGATGCCGATCAATACGATTCAAGTGGCACACAAATGCCAAGCGTGTTCTGGAAAGAGCATCCGAACGGACGTGTGACTATTCCCGATCTTTCCGATGAGTTTGCGCACTGCATCGTTGAAGGTGTGTTCAGCGAAAGTTACGATACCTCAGTGAAGTTTGTCGAAGGCAGAGTTGGCGACTTGCCAGGTAACCGCTCATTGCTTCTCTCTGTCGATAAAAACCCATCGCTTCGCACCGATAAGATCGACATACATGTATATATCGCTCAACCAGGAACATATCGGCTGGCGATCGTCGATCTTGCCGGTAGGGAAGTTGTCCGGCTTACGGAAAAGTATTTCAATTTTGGTACAGAGTACTATGCATGGGCAGGCGAACTATCTAATGGGAATGTCGCGCCGAGTGGCATTTATTTTCTGACGATCGAAGGCAGTGGCATTCACGAAACTGTCAAGATCATCCGCAACTAGCTTCTTACAGGCTAGTTAAAGTTCGTCATGCTCCCCATGCCGAGGGCGATCACGAGCACCAGTGCGTAGAAGGCGAGCGTGATGATCATCATGATGCCAATGAACTTGAACAAGCTTTTGAGATTGCGGAACGAGGTGGTCAGGTTTGTGCCGTCATTACGGTTTAACGCGGCCTGCATCTGATTTGAAAAGCGATACAGGAACAGGCAGGGAAAGAAGTTCAGGATGGCAAGGAGAATGTAGATGACAGCCATAGCAGCGCCCATTGCGGGCAGGAGGTCGGCCGATTGTGCTCCATACTTACTAAAGGCTGCCATGATCGTCCCGAAAAATAAGCCGAACAAGACGATGAGTCCGCACATAATGAAGCCGATGATGGCGAGGAATTTTCCCCACTTGGCGGTTTCGGAGAGATGACTTCTCGAATCAAGATCGATAGATAACATGAGGCCGCTTTGCGCTTCCATAGGGATACATGAGGTTAGTGAAGGAGCGCAAATTACAAAATTTAGGACTCGCGCACCCTTTTTTTTAACACAAAGGCACACAAAGGGTACACGAAGGTCCACTACGCGCGCTTTGCGATCTTAGTTTTCTTTGTTTCTTCGCGGTAAAAACCCTATACGCTGGTTGCAAGCTTCTCGATCTGCACCCGATAGCTCTCGAGCTTCTCTTTCTCCTTCGCAACGATATGCTCCGGTGCTTTGGCGACGAACTTCTCGTCGGAGAGCTTTGCCTTCAGCGATTCGAATTGCTTCTGGATGCGCTCCAGCTCTTTCTGCTGGCGTTCGCGCTCTTGGCGGGCATCATCTTCATTTAGAACGCGCCTGAGGAACACACCGCCGCGACCGCCAAGTAGTTCGCTGATATACTCTTTGTCGCGCGGAGTTTCTGATTCAGCTTCGATGATCAGCGGCTCAGCCTTTGTCATGCGCTCGATGATCGTGTGATTCGCCTTGGCAAGAACGATATCCTCCTCGCGGGAAAAGCGAATGACGATCTCGGCAGTCTTGCTCGGAGCAAGATTAGCATTCGCGCGAAGCAGGCGAGCAGCTTCGACGATCTTCTGGACGAACTCAAATTCCGCCTCCGCAGCGTCGTCAATCTTACCTTCGTCAGCGGTGATGTAGTCGTCGCGGCCGATAAGAACATCTGTTGGCTGGTCGGTCAGGCCATGCCACAGCTCTTCGGTAACGAACGGCATGATCGGATGCAGCATGCGCAATGTGCCTTCAAGGATCTCCACGGCAAGCGGCGTTGATGCGGGCTGGACTTTCACGATCTCGACATACCAGTCGCAGAAATCTTTCCAGATGAAGTCGTAGAGGATCTTGGTGACGTCGTTGATGAGATAACCATCGAATGACTTCTTCACATCGCGCGCCGTGCGGTTAGCCCGAGAGAGAATCCAGCGATCTGCAAGCGTTGTGGCAGGAATTGCGCTGAATCCTGCATCGAGGATAATAGTTGGCGCTGCGTTCGTAGCAAGCCCGTGACCGGAATTGCTAAATTCAAGCTCGGTGTCGGTCGGCTCGAAGGTAGGCTCAGTCTTGACAGAGCGGAATTCATCGCGCTTCATGATGACGAAGCGTGTTGCATTCCACATCTTGTTAGCGAAGTTGCGGCCGAGTTCGCAGCTTTCGGCGCCGAAGCGGACGTCCTGTCCGAGTGGAGCGAGATAGAGCAGGGTAAACCTGATGGCATCGGTCCCATACTTCTCGATGAGATCGAGCGGGTCCGGCGAGTTGCCGAGCGACTTCGACATCTTGCGTCCGATCTGGTCGCGGATGATATTATGGAAGTAGACGTCGCGGAAAGGGATGATGTCTTCCAGGCTTTCGCGCTTCGAGCCGTCGGGCTTTTCCATGCCGCGCGTAAATTCCAAGCCGCCCATTATCATGCGGGCAACCCAGAAGAAGATGATGTCAGGGCCTGTTGAAAGCAGATTGCCCGGGTAGAAGGTCTGCAGATCTTTCGAATTCTCCGGCCAGCCAAATGTTGCGAACGGCCAGAGCCATGACGAGAACCAGGTGTCAAGGACGTCGGGGTCTTGCGTCAACGGTCCATCGTATCCGGCAGCTTTTGCTTTTGTACGAGCTTCGTCTTCGTTACGGCCGACGTAGATATTGCCATCCTCAGCATACCATGCAGGAATACGCTGTCCCCACCAGAGCTGGCGGGAGATGCACCAGTCGCGGATGTTCGTCATCCAGTGTCGATAGGTATTTATCCAGCGCTCGGGATGAAATTGAATGAGGCCGTCTTCGACAACTTGAAGGGCAGGCTCCGCCAGCGGCTTCATCTTGACGAACCACTGATCGGACAGATACGGCTCGATCATCTCGCCGCCACGCTCGGAGTAACCGACGGAATTCGTGTAGTCTTCGATCTTTTCGATGAGACCAAGCTCTTCGAGGTCTGCCAGGATTTTCTTGCGTGCGACGTAGCGATCGAGGCCTTGGTACTTTCCGCCTTCTCCGTTGATCGTCGCATTCGTATCCATGACGTTGATCTGCGGCAGGTTGTGGCGAATACCGATCTCAAAGTCGTTCGGATCGTGCGCAGGCGTGATCTTCACGCAGCCCGTACCGAATTCCTTGTCGACATAATCATCGGCAATGATCGGGATCTCGCGATCCATGAGCGGAAGGCGAAGTTTGCGGCCGATGAGATTTTTGTAGCGCTCGTCTGTCGGATTTACAGCTACGGCAACGTCACCCAGCATCGTTTCCGGACGCGTCGTTGCGATAACGATAAACTCCGGCTCTCCGGCCTTACGATCGATAAGCGGATAGCGGAAGAAATGCAGCTTGCCTTGTGTCTCTTTATATTGTACCTCTTCATCCGATAGGGCTGACTGCGCCAGCGGCGACCAGTTGATAATGCGCTTGCCGCGATAGATCAGGCCTTTCTCGTGGAGCCTGACAAATGCTTCGATGACGGCCTTGTAGTAGCCTTCGTCCATCGTGAAGACGAAGCGGCGCCAATCGGGGAGACAGCCGAGTCCGCGGAGCTGCTTCTCAATAAAATCATTGTGCTCGTGCTTCCACTGCCATACGCGATCGACAAATGCTTCGCGGCCGAGGTCGTGGCGGGTTTTGCCTTCTGCGCGGAGCTGCTGCTCGACTTTTGTCTGCGTTGCAATGCCGGCGTGGTCGGTGCCGGGCATCCAGAGGGCTTCGTGGCCAAGCATGCGGTGATAGCGGATATAGCTATCCTGAATGGAGTTATTCAGGGCATGGCCCATGTGCAGGATGCCCGTAACGTTTGGCGGAGGCATGCAGACGACAAACGGCGCCTTATCGTCGGCGCGGCGGCCGGTGGGGTCCTGTGGCGATTCGTCGGGGCGATAAGCAGCATAGAGCTTCTCATCCTCCCAGGTCTTATACCATTTCTTTTCAACGTCCTGCGGAGCGTATGCTTTAGCCAGTTCGGGCATGCGGTTATCTAGTCAATTTCACGGGTAAGGCTATGATAACGCAATAGAATGCGGGAGGTTCAGGGGAGAATTGGGAATTACGATTTACGAATTACGAATTATGAGGGGATTAGTGCTTGAGAAACTTCGCAGTTCCGGCGCTATTCCTTATCCAGTAGATACCTGGCGATAAATTTGCGATATCAATATCTACAATTCCCGCGGTGAAATCAGTTCGCGTAAGAACATTTCTTCCGAGCGCATCGAATATTGACAGGGTTTTATCGCGTTCGCTTGCTTGAAAGAAAAGCCTTGTCGTGGCTGGATTTGGGTGTATGTTTAAAGTTGATTGCGTAGCGGAAGAGACATTCGCAGCAAGTTTGCCTATGAGTGATAAAGTAAAAACACTTGAGTCGGTTTGTTGATTGGGTGGTAAACTGGAATAGTAATTTTTCCACCATTGCTGTCCGGACCCATTGGATTCGGTATAGACAGAAAAAGAAAGATCAATTAGACTATTAGGAAAGTTATCTATCACATTTATTGATGATATAGCCGTACGGGTAGTAGGGAGATTATGAGCAACCAGTTTAAGATTAGAGTTGTCAATGTTAATGTATTTAATGACATTTTGGTCATAGTAAAACACTAGGGTTGCTTTACCA
>JANWLI010000194.1 GCA_025450975.1 Candidatus Kapaibacterium sp.
ATGCAGATCTACCTGCTTGCCGAGTCGCGTGACCTGCTCAAGCGTCTCGAAGAGCTGATCGAAGTTGATGAGACGCTTCACGATGCCCATGCTTCTGATGAGGAAGAGGCTGACGAAACGCCTTCAATAAAAGGCAAGGTAAGCTTTCTTGTGCCTTCGTTAGCACGAGGTTTTGTGATGCCTGCGGCAGCGAATGTCGTCGTCTACACCGAGCATGAGCTCTTTGGCCGCAAGCGTGATCTTGGCGCATCGTCAAGGAAACGCTCTGCGCGAGCGAAGGGAATTTCGATGCGCGAGCTGAAGTCGCTCAAGCGTGGCGATCTGCTGGTGCATGAAGATAAGGGTATCGGCAAGTTCATGGGGCTCGACACGATCGAGGTGCGCGGCGCGAAGCAGGAAGTCGTGCGGCTTTCGTATCGCGACAACGACATCCTTTACGTTAATCTCGACTACATCCAGAAGCTTTCACGATACTCGGCAGCCGATATCGACACGGAAAGTGTCACGCTTTCGAAATTAGGATCTGCAGAGTGGCAACGCACGAAAGATAAAACGAAGAAGCGCCTAAAAGACATTGCGCGCAACCTGATCAAGCTCTATGCCAAGCGCCGGTCGCAGGAGGGGTTTGCGTTCTCACCCGATGATGTAATCCAGCAGGAAATGGAAGCGGCATTCCTTTACGAGGATACACCCGACCAGGCGAAAGCAACGGAGGAGCTGAAAGCTGACATGATCCTGGCAGTGCCGATGGACCGTCTGATCTGCGGCGACGTCGGCTATGGCAAAACAGAAGTTGCCATGCGCGCTGCAATGAAGGCCACACTCGACAAGAAGCAGGTCGCAGTGCTCGTGCCGACAACGATCCTTGCTGAGCAGCATTACAGCTCGTTCAACGACCGGCTTTCGCGCTTCGGCGTTTCGGTAGCATCATTGTCGCGTTTCCGAACTGCGAAAGAATCGAAGGAAATCCTCAAGATGCTGGAGGAGGGAAAAATTGATGTGCTGATCGGCACACATCGTATCCTCTCCAAAGACGTCATTTTTCGAGATCTTGGACTGCTCATCATTGACGAGGAACATCGCTTCGGCGTCGCAGCAAAGGAAAAGCTGCGTGAAATGCGAAGCAATATCGATACACTGACGCTGACGGCAACGCCGATCCCGCGCACACTAAATTTTTCGCTCCTTGGCGCGCGCGATCTCTCGGTGATCGAAACGCCGCCGAAGAACCGCCTGCCGATCGCAACGGAAGTCATGACGAGCATGGATACGAATATCTTGCGTCAGGCCATCATGCGCGAGATGGAACGTGGCGGACAGATCTACGCGATCAACGATAAGGTTCAGGATATGGAGTTGTACGCGAACAAGCTTCGCGAGATCGCTCCACGCGCCAGAGTCGGTATTATCCATGGGCAGATGCCCGCGACACAGATCGAGAAAGCCATGCGCGACTTCCTCGAGCGCAAGATCGATATCCTGTGTGCGACGAAGATCGTAGAGTCCGGCCTTGATGTACCCAATGCGAACACGATCATCATCAACAATGCGCATAACTTCGGCTTGGCTGAGTTGTATCAGCTGCGCGGCCGTGTCGGGCGTTCGAATGAGCAGGCATATTGCTATCTGCTAACGCTGGAGGTGAAGCGTCTTTCACGCGACTCACTCCGCAGGCTTGAGGCCATGGAAGAATTCTCCGAGCTTGGTGCCGGCTTCCAGCTTGCAATGCGCGATATGGAGATCCGCGGAGCAGGCAACCTGCTGGGCGCCGAGCAGTCGGGCTTTATCAATGAAATTGGCTTCGATCTTTACCAGAAGACACTTGCCGAAGCAGTCGATGAATTGAAAGAGGAAGAGTTTAAGGACCTGTTCAAAGGTATGCCCGCATCGTCGGCGCGCAATGCGTTTATCCGCAAGCGCCCGGATGCGAGCGATGAGACGTCGCTCGGCCTTGGTGTCGATGCACTGATCCCAGAGCATTACGTCGAAGACGATGCAGAGCGGTTTGCGTTCTACCAGCGCCTATCGTCGGCAATGAACGAGGAAGAATTACAGAGCGTAACCGAAGAATTCAAAGATCGCTTCGGCCCGCTTCCGGAAGAAGTTGAAAATCTCATTGGCGCAGCAACGATACGAGTCATTGCACGCCAGCTTGGCTTTCGCTCCGTACTCTATGACGAGCCGACGCGCACGCTGCGAATCCTCTTGCCGAAAGAAGATCAGCGCGAATACTATCACAACTTTTTTCCGCAGATCATCGATAAGTTCAAGGTATTGGGTGACTCACGCGTGAAACTGCAGAACGAGAAGGCAGGGATGCGCCTCGTGATCAAGATGCAGCATATTCCGAGTTCACGCGAGCGGCTTGACGAGATGGCGCGGGTGCTCTCAATATTTCTGCCCGATGAGGCGATGGTTACCGCGTAATGCGGATGCGCTGATGAGCTGTTCCGAGGGGACTGGTGATCGTTGCGAAGTATGTCCCACCCCCTAAATGCGTAAGATCAAGTCTGTAGTGGCTTCCTGCGCCTAGCTCCATCGACTGTTGATAGACTAACCGTCCTCCGTTATCGAAGATTTTGACGTCGCAGGCTCCGAGTGCTTCCGATGATGTGAGCGTAAGATTGCCGGATGTGGGGTTCGGCTGCATAATAAGATCGGGCACACTGCCTTGCAACATGAAATCCGTGATGATCATGATGCCGCATCCTTTTGGCGGACAGACTGTAGTCTGAATACCCGCACCAAGTACATACTCACACTTTGAGAATTCGTCGAGGATCGTCAGCGAGTCGAACGAAACATCGTAGCACGGCCCGCGGCGAGGGAAGACGGCGAAGTAGGAATACCCGGAAGCTGAGTCGAGACGAAGTTTATCGGCTGGGATAGCAAGGCGCGACCCGTTCTGCCAGATTTCTCCCGGTAGATCGATGCGTGTGCCGTCATTTGTGAATGAGCCGAGATACGTCATGGTCGGCTCGAAGTTGACGACAAGGCCGATATTCTGCTGTCGGTCTAAGCCAGTGAATGTCAATGGGACTGCAACGTAGCCGCCGATCGTATCAGTCGATGTTGACGCACTTGACGTTGATGATTCAACGAACTTCAATCCTCTGCCATACCCTTTGAGCGGGAATGACAGCTTAGTCCCGTCTTCAAGCGTGATGGTATAGTAGCCACGTCTTTCGCCAGCAGCGCTTGGTTTGAAAGTGATGATGACGGAGTCGGTGCCGGTCAGCGAATCGCCAACGCCACGTACCAGCAAATAATCGAGTGAGTCGACCCCCGTGATCGATTGTGCGATGATCCGCGGTGTCTTGCAAAAATTCGAGAGCAATTGAATATAGCCGACTACTGGCGAGTCACAGACACGGAGCGAATCCGTAGTAAATAACTCTTTAGGTAAACTTCTTAGTACTTCGAATTGCGAACCGATAGTCAGCGAATCGCCACCACTTGATTGGGTTCGCCAGATCGTACCATTATTATCTGCTGCAACGATCAGATTTGCATTCACTGCACAGACGAGGCGCGTATCGTAGGTGACACTCGGGCCACCGATGGTTGCCCAGGTAGCACCGAGATCGGTCGAACGGATTACGCCATCGCTGACGGTCTGTGCAAACAGTGCAAGGGGATTAAGCCAAAGCGAGCCGCTGTAGTAATGTCGTGGATTGCCTTTCCTGATATTGCGTGTCCCAAATGCCTGCCAACTCACGCCCCAGTCAGTCGATCGGTAGATCTCGCAGAGGCTGTCGCGCGTTGTGCTGCCATCTTCGTTGACAACATAGACAACAGACGGATTGCAGGGATCGACATCGAACGAGTAGGTATCGAAGTCGACGACTCCGGGCATCATCGTCCACGTTTCGCCGAAATCGGTCGTGCGCATGAGATGCATTTCCGATGTGTCGCCCGGCGGCGTGAAGCCGTTAAGGAGATATGCACCTGATCCGAGCAGGGGGCGTACGTCGGCGATCGATGATCCAACTTTCGTTGCTTTCCAGTTAACACCTCCATCGTGAGTGACGAATACTTCGCCGGTCGTCCCGGCGGCGACGATGATATTTTCGGGCGGGGAGAGGATGGCAACGCCGGTAGCGGCGGAAGTTCGGACCGATTGCTGCCAGGTCAGGCCCTGATCTCTTGTTAAAAAAACATAGCCATAATGGGTGACGGCAGCGCCGATCATTTCATCGTAAAAATGAATGGCTTTGAAGCGGTCGGGTTTATCGACAAGGTTCGGCGATCGTTTAGACCAGGTGGTGCCAAAATCGCTGGACATCCATAATTCGTGCGAACCAGCCCAAATTAGGCCGGATTTAGTCGTAATACACCCTCCCTCGATTCCGATCGGAGCGAGGAGATTAGGCGCCACGGCTGTCCATTGGGCAGTTGTAATGAGGGGACTAAGAACAAACAAACCACACAGAAAACGGCGAACGTATCCTACAACATGATGATGAAACTGCATTCTCCCGTATAACGTACTCCCTTTAATGGAACAGAGGATTTTACCACCCTGTTCGGTCAATTTACAAATATCTTATTAATGAGCGCATATTACCGTCCAGGCAGTTTTTCGTTCTTCCCGCCTGTCATCAAAGCATTGCTGATCTCGAATGTTGCGATCTTCATCCTGACCGATATTATCGGCAGCATGCCGATCGGAGGCAACTACCTGGCCAATTACATCTTTGACTTTGGCGCGCTGTACCCACTGGGATCCGGCGGATTCTTTCCGACGCAGATCTTTACCTACATGTACCTCCACGGCGGGTTTGCGCACATACTGGTAAATATGATCGCGCTCTGGATGTTCGGCCTTGAACTGGAGCATCTCTGGGGATCGAAGAAATTTTTTACCTACTACACACTGTGTGGCATCGGTGCGGGAGTTGCTCATTTGATCATCAGCCCGCTGCTTGGCGGTGGTAGCAATGCGTCGCTTGTCGGTGCCTCCGGCGGCGTCTTTGGCTTACTGATTGCCTTTGGCTTGCTCTTTCCCGATCGCCCGATCTACCTGTATTTCCTTATTCCGATCCGCGCTAAGTACTTCACGCTGATCTACATGGGATTAGAATTTTTCTACCTGGCCTCCGGATCGAACGATGGCGTCAGCCATCTCGCTCATCTTGGCGGTGCTATCGTCGGTATTGTATATATGGTTGTGACCGTTGGCGGTGCGACGTTGTTATCGAACTTCCGCGGAGGTGGCAGACGTCCTTCTTCGGGCTGGAATCAGCCACGGCAGCGAAATCCGTTTGCCAGCAGGCAACGGGAAGAAGAAGAGCCGATCGAGGCAGAGTATCAGGAAGTGGGGTCGCGGTCATCGCGACAGCAGCCAACGGGAGTGCGTGTCATCACGCAGTCGGATATCGATGCTATTCTGGATAAGATCGCTGCGAAGGGCTACGGAAGCCTTTCAGATGAAGAGCGCGAGATCCTCTTCGAAGCATCGCGGAAGATGGACGAACGGAAGTAAATTACGAATTACGATTTACGAATTACGAATGGAATTACCGGTATTACAAGCATCAACGGGGCTCGACAGCTTTAAGGATAATCGCCGCAAATCGCGACGCGTTATGGTTGGCGATGTGCCGATCGGTGGCGGAGCGCCGGTCAGTGTCCAGTCGATGACCAAGACGAAGACGGGCGACGCAAAGGCGACGCTCGAGCAAATTCGCCGCGTCGAAGAAGCAGGCTGCGATATTATTCGCGTCACCGTTAACGACTGGGAAGCGGCCGAGGCCATGAAGGAGATCGTCAAGGGATCGAAGATTCCCGTCGTTGCCGACATCCACTTCAACCATGTCTTTGCCATTAAGGCGCTCGAAGCAGGCGTCGCAAAGGTCCGGCTCAATCCGGGTAATATCGGCTCTATCGACCGCATTCATCAGGTGCTCGGTCTTGCGAAAGAGCGTCGTGTGCCGATCCGTATTGGCGTGAACTCCGGATCGCTCGAAAAAGATATTCTTGAGAAGCACGGATACCCGACAGCCGAAGCGCTGTACGAATCGGCGATGCGCCACGTCGGTATCTGTGAAGATTTTGGATTTGAAGATGTGATCATCAGCGTGAAGTCGACAGACGTGCGCCTCATGATCGAATCATACCGGATGATCGCCGAGCGTACGGATTATCCGCTGCATCTCGGTGTCACCGAAGCCGGGACGATGCGTGTTGGCACGATCAAGTCGTCGGTTGGCATCGGTACGTTGCTTGCAGAAGGTATTGGCGATACGATTCGCGTTTCGCTTACCGATGAGCCGGAGAAGGAGATCGAAGTCGGTAAAGAGATCCTGCGTTCGCTTTCGCTTGCGAGCCGCAATGTGGAGATCATCGCGTGCCCGACCTGCGGACGTCTGGAGATCGATCTTTTCAAAGTCTGTGATGAACTCGAGCGCGCCACGAGTCACATGAAGAAATCCGTGAAGGTTGCGATCTTAGGTTGCGTTGTTAATGGTCCTGGCGAGGCAGCGGATGCTGATATCGGTATTGCTGCAGGGCAGGGCGTTGGTATTCTCTACCGCAAGGGCGTAGTTATTCGCCGTATCACCGAAGCAGAGATCGTCCCGGTGCTGATCGAAGAGATCACGAATTTCCAGCCAAAACTTTCTTAATTTGCATGACCAGTTAAAAAAGGCATGCGATTATCACTCCTATTTCTTCTCTTCGTCGCTCAAGGAGCGGTGGCGCAGCGCAAAGATTTTGCCGAATATCAATGTTACTTCGACTTTCCCGAACAGTACGAGATGCCTCCGTTTGAGGATATGACTTCGGTAATGCCAGACTATTCATCGAAGGAAGCAATGTTGAATTTCGAGAAGTTCTATCTTTCAGGCTCGGAAGAAGCAACGTATGGTTTATCTGTTGCCTTTGGTGCTCCGAAAACTGCAAATACATTTACCCATGATACGATATTTTCGAGTGCCATAACGGCTGCTTCCGGAATCTCACCAACGTATTTGGCGAATAAAATTATTGATGGTATTCCGGTATTTGAGTTCGCCTTTATCGATGAAGAAGGGACGTATGGTAAGAACAGGGTCTATGGTACCGAAGATAGAGTCTACATGGTTTCTGTGTATTCCACCGATACAACCTCACACTCCGGGGGGTTGCTGGACTCTCTCCTAAACTCTTTTCATCTTGCCGCAGGTGTGAAGCCTGCAAGGCCACGCGACCCGGATGAAAAAGGGCCGCTCTATTGGATTATCCGGGCTGTTGCCTCTACGGGTATTATCTATGGGTTTATGCAGTACCGAAAACGCAGAAAGAACGTGACCCCACCGCCGCCACCGGAAACACCTGCGTCTTAGCCGATCTCGCTCAGATATTCCGTCAGGTTCATCGTGCCAGTTACGCCCAGCTTCTTACGCAGGCGGTGACGGTGGTTCTCGATGTTGCGCTCTGAGAGGATCAGCAGCTTTGCCATATCAACGGACATCAGGTTCAGCCGCAGGAGCATACAGATCTTCCTTTCCATTTTTGTCAGCGCAGGAAATCGCTCGATAAGGTCTTTCTCGAAGTTCGGATGAACGGTGACGAAATGTTTCTCGAATTCATCCCAGTTCGATTGTGAATCCGGAAGGACGCGAAGGCGATCCGCTATTTGCTTTGCAATGGCATTTCCGGGAGCGCTTTTGATGATGGCACGCAGATCGTCGCGGAGTTTGGCCAGCGATTCGGTCTGGCGGATGAGGTTACGAGTACGGTCGGTCAGCTCAAGCTCTTTTTGCTCGAGTTCTTTGCGTAAGGCCTCGGTATTCTTTCGGGCTTCTTCCGCTTCAGCATGTTTCTTCTCGTATTCGGTCCTGATATTAACAAAGGCTAAACGGTTCTCGAATTGCTTGACAGCATCCTGACGAGCAAGCTCG
Source organism: Candidatus Kapaibacterium sp. (assembly GCA_025450975.1). GTDB lineage: Bacteria > Bacteroidota > Ignavibacteria > Palsa-1295 > Palsa-1295 > JANWLI01. The sequence continues at coordinate 7,884 of JANWLI010000194.1, forward strand.
TTGTATTCTTCGAGGTACTTGAGGGCCTTTTCAGTTTCCTTTGCCGCTTTATGTGCTTCGTAGAGATGTTGAAGGCTTTCTTTTGTCGTATAGCGATCGTCTGCTTCCTCCGCCAATTTCAATGCTTTGTGAGCATATTTGATCGCATTAGGATAATCCTGCATTTCAAAGTAAGCCTGAGACGCACAGCTCATTGCATTTGACTCCAGACGGGGGCGCTCGAATTTTTTGTATAATAGTGCTGCTTGTCGAAAACTCTTAAATGCATCGTCATACTTCCTCTTCTTGGTTTCGATTGATCCGACGAGGCACATCATTGTGGCATAAATAATACTATCTTTTGATTTGATGAGACGTTGTGCTTCAGCTATCAATTTTTCTGCACTGCTAATATTATTTAGCTCAACTTCGATCGTTGCCAAACGGATAACAGAATTCACTCTTTCCTGAACGCGATTGCTCGAACTTCCCAGATCGAGATATGCGATCACATACTCTCTAGCCTTTTTGAATTCTCCGTTCAGAAGATGAATTTCTACGGTGTTTCTTAGTGTAGTACCGACAAGCTCCGGTACATGATTTTTAGCAATCTCTTGAGCGGACTGCAACATAATAATGGCAGCGTCGTGCTCACCATATCGGCTTTTAATCAGGGCCTCAATATTATAACAGGACGCTAAAAAATATTTATTGTTACATGTGCGAGCATAGTGTTCGGCTTCTTTAACATAGGTATACGCATCGGCAAGATTCGACTCATAAAAACTAACAAGTGCAAGATCATAGGTTGAAGAGGCAAGAAGTTGAAGGTCGCCAATATCCGAAGCAAGGCTGAGCGAAGAGCTAAATAGCCGGCGTGCCTCTTCTTTGTTTCCCAGAGAGTTCTGGTAAAGCCCGTAAAGATTCCTTGACCTGCCAATTCCGACCATCCATTTAATGGCCTCGCACTCGTTAGCGACTTGAGCCATCTCCTCAAGTGGAAAGTACCCTGGTCGCTCACGAGCCTGGCTTTCTAGAAATGTTAAGTCCTTATTAATTTGCTCTATCGTCCGACTCATTGTAGGGTAATCCTGTAGATTTGTATTGACTTAAAACAACCCCATCCAACTATGTTCCATGCAGTTTATGTAGGTATACAAGTTAGCAGTCTGTCTATCAATGTTAAAGCCAATGCTCCGGGGAATCCCGTAACTCCGTTGACGCTTACGCCGGCTTATCCAGCATCGATCCCTTATGGAAGTGCCATTTCCGTTCAGATCCTTTGGGATGGAACGTGGACGGATTGGATGGATCCCGTCTATGATCCTACGACAGTGCCTGGCACGGAGGATAAGCTCAAAATCAATTGGAGTAGCGACGATCAAGTTTTAGTATTGATGGACGAAGAAACAGGAGCTTAAAACCTTCTAAATTAATAGAAAAAGTCCGGGATGTGGCCCCGGACTTTTTTTTGCTTCGTTCTATTTCTAGTCCTTCTAACATGGCATGAGGGCTATTCACTCATTACACGAAGCACGGCTTAATTGATGGTCCCTATTTTGTTGAGAGAATGTGTGATCCGTTTCATTTCACAAGTTGCTGTAACTGTACTATTTTTCGATACAAAAATGGTGAAGTTTTAGGCAATTCCGGTACTCTATCGGTACTCTATTTTAAAAGATTTTTTAGGCATAAAATGCCATAAAAATGACTCCGTCAATGTTATTTTTGATAATTCGATCTTCGAAAACGGGCTATTGCTTGTCTGACCAAGTATTGAGAAAATGCGAAGGTGATTTTTAGACGAGCTTCACACGGCAAAGATGGCCGTACGAGTCGAAGTTTGCTCCGCCCTTACCATAGACGTAGAGGTAGGCAACAAACGGAACATCGGACTTGAGTTTGTGCCGTCCGGCAAGTGCTTTCACATGGGCAACGTAGTAGTTACTTGTTCCTACCTGCTTGAAGAGATTAGGCACGACAGGCTGCCCGTCAAGTTTTTGTTTGTCAATGCCATCTGCAGTGGTGATAAGGTTGAGCCTTCATGCCGCATAAGTGCCCGTAGGAGTCATAGGTGTCGTTGTACCCATACTGGTATACAAAAAATGGCGCCGTGGAGTGAAGAGCGTATTTAGTGTGGGTTATCGGAATTGCTGCAACATAAAATTCGCTATTGCCTAACTGTTTGAAGTACTTTTTAAACGGGATCTCAGGTTCTGCCCTAAGAGCATCTACCCCTTCGCGAGTAGTGACGACATTTATAAAATGCTCCCACGTTGAGAAGGGCTCTTTCGCGAACTGCGGGACCGAAAATTCTAATGTTGACATCCCTTTGTGTACAGGGGCAACCAACATCATAAATGGGTCTGCTACTTTGTCCTCACTAACCTCGGCACTCTGACCATACTGCATCACGTATGCGGGTTTAGAGGTCGATACCCGCGCACTTCCGGCAATACTATCACTCTGGTAGAATTCGCCACGGCGAAGCATCGATCTGCGTTCGCCATTGACTGTTACTTCTGTCTCATCACTGACTGCGACGACGCGAATACTGGAATGCTCCTGATCGATAAGCTTCGGAACAACATGATCCGTGCCGAGGTCGCCGGTGTGCGGAAGCATTTCGACAAGGAAATCGCAGAAATTTACATGCGAAGGTACCTGTGCGCAGGAATGCCCGGTAATGAATGCGATAGGCTTATTGGCAGTAACGATTGTTCCGGTTATGTCACCTGTCATCACCCGTGAGTCTTTCATATAGTTGCTTGTATAGTGTAAAGCCTCACCTTTATTTATTGTATCGATGTGCGACCTAAGCGGAGTGGTTTTTGGATATTCAATTCGAACTATAGTGTTTTCTTCAGTTGCAATGATATCAAATTGCGTGGTAAATACCGGTTCATGATCCATTGGGTAGTATCCGATCGCAGCGTATTCGGTACCAAGTAGGGAGATTGGTAAGACAACATAGCTATCGGTGCTTGCTTTACGGTGGCTGGTGGCTATAACCGTAATATCTTGGGCTGATGTTATGTGCCATGTGTTAATATGCTTCCCGGGTACGAACACTTCTGTTGTATCGAGAGCAAGCGTAAGGGCACGAGAACTATCTATTGTAAATTGATATACTTTTTCCAGCTTCGCATTCTTAATAGAGCCAGTTGTGCCGGGTTCTCCGACAAACTGCACAAGTTGTTTGAGCGCACTGGGATTCTCCCCGGCCCGCGCATTTCGCGGGAAGACGAGCCAAAACTCTTTACCTTTGTAGCCATCCTGTGCTGTGGCCGTAGCCGCCAGGAGAAGAAATATCAGGAGGGTAGTGGTTTTCCGACGAACCATACGTTTGACTTCCGTTTTTTAGTGTAGCAAATATATGACCAATCTCTCAGATTTCCAACTACTTAAGATCCATCTCGAGCACCCGATCGCCCGCATCGGTTTGAACCGGCCCGAGAAGCGGAATGCGCTCTCGCCGCAGCTCATTGATGAGATCTCGGCAGCATTCGATATGCTTGCCGGCGACGAAGATGTTCGCGTCGTCGTGCTCACCGGCGAAGGCGGCGTTTTCTGCGCAGGTGCCGATCTTGCCTACATCCAGCAGCTGGCGGAGTTCGGGGCAGAGCAAAATCTGGCCGACTCGCGAAATCTCCGCGATCTTTTCTATAAGATATACACGTATCCCAAGTTCGTCATCGCCCAGGTTCACGGCGCTGCGCTAGCGGGTGGCTGTGGATTGGCAACAGTCTGCGATGTTGTAGTTGCTTCAGATGATTCGGAATTCGGCTACACGGAAACAGCGATTGGCTTTATTCCCGCCCTTGTCTCCGTCTTCCTTGTGCGGAAGATCGGCGAGACGCATGCGCGCGAACTGCTGCTTTCGGCGCGAAAGTTTTCTGCAGATGAAGCATATTCGCTCGGCATGATCAATGCCGTCGTCCCATGTCCGCAGCTTGACGATTATGTGCGCAACTATGCCATGACTGTCTCCCGCAATTCGCCGACGGCTGTTGCGATGACGAAGAAGATGCTTGCCACCACGACTGGGATGAGCCTTGAATCGGCACTTGAGTATGCAGCATCGATGAATGCGCTTGCACGTGCTACCGAGGATACGAAGCGGGGCATTGCGAAATTTTTATCGAAAGCTTAACGGATGTTTTCCAGCGGATTCCACCGGTCCAATATCTTTGGCTTCTTCCGCGATGTCTTACTGCTCGGGTGCGGCATATTCTCCGC